>PBGS01000007.1 GCA_002720115.1 Methanobacteriota archaeon | reverse complement strand
TATCCAGATATTGACATGGAGCCGATTAAGAGGGTCGGAGGTAAAGGAGATTTCACAATCAACAAGAGTTATTTCCAGGATGGTAGATACTATGTTGGTGAATCGGGAGGTTTGCAAGATTTCATGTGGGGCTTTGGAATGAGAATGGCGGTTTGGTCAGGTCATCTGGCAGCACAGGACATTTTGGGTAACTGCAATTACGAAAAAGAGGTTAGAAAACAACTCATGCCCTATGTAAAGACATCAGTTGCCAATCGTTTCTTGATGAATAGGGTAGGCGATCGTACATTCAAGCGTATGTGCAAAGCATGGATGAAAGATCAAAAGAAACGAGACGATGGTCTAATTTGGATTGGTAAATTATTCCGGCCTAGGTGGTACAAATCTCTTCTATACGCCTTGGTCAATCCGTTTATGCTTAAATCTGATTCAAAGGCAATGGGCCGAGGAGTAAGGCGTTTACCATTTAGGAAAGCAAAGAAGAGAGATGTATGGGAGCAGTCTGAAGCGGCAAAAAAAGTTGGGGAAAGATGGGATAAAGTTCGCCGTTCAGGCGGTAAGACATCATTCAGCGAGAGTAGCGATTGACTCATTAAGCGGACCCTGTTGGACTGTCACATGAGCGACTTATACGGACTCAAATTAGAACCAATGCCAAACCGTCTAGTTAACTACGGAACCACAGACAACGGTATCGCAGTTATCGAACTTGCCTCAGACTCTGCGGGTGCTCCTTTGGAAGCAGACGCAATGGGTCCTAATACCTACACTCACGAAATGATGAGAGATATTGACACAGCTATTATCAAGGCACGTTTCGATGATGATGTGACTGTAATCGTAATCACTGGTCATGGTTCCAAGTTCTTCTCTGCAGGAGCATCTATCCAGATGCTAAACAGCGTATCTCCTGGATTCAAGTACAACTTCTGTCTTCACGCTAACGAGACTCTATCTCGATTCGAGCAGACTACCAAGTTAGTAATTTGCGCAATGAACGGTCACGCTGTAGGTGGTGGCCTTGAAATCGCAATGGCCGCAGATATCAGAATCGCACGCAAGAATGCTGGCAAGGTTGGCCTTCCAGAAATCAATCTAGGTGTTCTAGCAGGTACCGGTGGAACCGCTCGCCTAACTCGTCTGATTGGAAAGGCGAAAGCATTGGAGATGATGGTCACTGGAGAATTGATGTCTTTTGAGGACGCCCTTGACTGCAATTTGATCAACCACCTATGGGAAGGCGATGCAGATGACTTCCGCCGTGATGTTCTAGATTGGGCTAGCCAATTTACTCTACCAAACAAGGCAACAAAGGCTGTTGGAAACATCAAGCGTTCTTGCCAGACTGGACCAGAAATTCCATTCGAGTATCACTTGGCCCTTGAGCGTGAACTTCAGGCTGCTCTATTCGGTAGCAGCGATGCTAAGGAAGGTATCGCAGCATACGTCGACAAAAGAGTCCCATCGTTCGAAGGAAAGTAATTTTAACAAGCCAAAAATTCGTTAGCAACTGTGCCATGGAGTGATTCATGAATCATTTTCCATGTAACCCTGTCACAATTCTTAGCGAAAGAATAGTTGAAAAGAAAAAATTAGATTCTAACTAAATTAATCAATTTCTGAAATTTTGTGAACGATGTCTTGAAGTCCTGAAAGGAACTAGGCTTTGCAATGGCGACCAAGTACCCTGTTCCTGCCGACGTTCCAAATGAATTAATTGAGACATTTATCGATAACATGGATGCAGCAACTTGCGGGACAGGTAAGATGAATTTGTTTGCCTGTGATCAAAAAATCGAACACCTGAATGATGACTTCTACGATGGAGGCAAGACAATACCTCTGTCCTCCAACGATCCTGGCCACCTTTTCGAAATTGGCGCAAAAGCCCATCAGCAGGGAACAATAGGTGTACTTGCCGGCCAGTTGGGCTTGATTGCACAGTACGCAAGAGAATATCCAGACGTTCCATATTTAGTTAAATTGAATTCAAAATCACACATGGTAAAAACTGCGCAAAGAGACCCAATTTCACAAGCAATGTGGGATATCGATGATGTCTCGTCTTTGTTACACAACGGAATCAATGTTGTTGGAATCGGTTACACAGTATACATCGGGTCTGAATACGAACATGAAATGCTAACAGAGGCTGCTACATTCATACGACAAGCGCACGAATTAGGTATGATTGCAGTTGTTTGGATGTATCCAAGGGGACAGGCAGTTGCGGATGAAAAGGACCCTCAGTTAATTTCTGGTGCGGCAGGTGTCGCTGCATGTATAGGTGCAGATTTTGCGAAGGTAAACTACCCAAGAGCATTTGACGGAATGACACAGCCAGAAAGTCTTGGTATTGCTGCAGAAGCAGCCGGACGATGTGGAATTATCTGTTCAGGTGGTGGTTCTCTTCCTCCACGTGAATTCCTTGGAAGACTTGTGGATCAAATGCAAATATCTGGCTGCCGTGGAGCTGCAACTGGAAGGAATATTCATCAGAAGACAACCGATGAAGCGGTCAGGATGACTGCTGCATGCAAAGCTGTGATTTGCGATGGTGCAAATCTCGAAGAAGCATTATCGATATACAATGGTGAATAATAAGAATTCATTCTTATATGGTAGCAGAAAACATCCTAGAGGAGTTTCTGTAACTTAGGCCATGTGATTTATTGAACCATGCCACAGTGAGTGCAAATGCTGCCTACTACCAACCCGCCGCAAAACATACAGATGTCTGCGTCTGTAAGGCTTCTAATGTAACTCATCATTATTTCAACTTCTTCGGATTAGGTCGTTTGTCTGTACGTTGCCTTCAGAGTCAATGATTAGTGGCTGTCCTTCTTCCCATCCAGGGCAATTATCGGAAACCCATGTTCTTGTTGCCCACTCGCAAATGTCGTATCCTCCAGAAAGAATGCCTGAGCGCTTGATGTATCCTACTTTGACGATGTCCTTATCCTTGGATAGAACATTTCCAAGCTGTTGACTGGTAGTTCCGTGACGCATGGTGCTGTTGATGTGTTCTAAAATCTCAGCTGTGTTGCGCGGGCGATCGCCCAGGAACTTCTTTATTTTCTCCCGTATTCTTACTGTTTTCATCTGCATTCTCCTCCTTGTCATCCGGCCATTTCCTATGTGTAGGGGGGCCGTTATGCAGGAGGAGCGAAGCAGCCCATATAACCGTTCTGCCATCAAAGTGCTTGAAGTTACATTAACTACCATGATTTTGATACGTAAATGCGGTTTTATTGTTAAACTGGATTTAATAAATACAATCTCCAGTGGAAATGTGTAACTAAATGTAACAATAAAAATGTTAGTAAGTAAAAATATTGATATGTTATGCTTTATTGGAGAGATTTGGTGACAATGCAACGCAGTAACCGAATACGTTCGACTCATCAAAGAAGAGTTCTCGATTGGTTGGCCGATGGAGGAGGCACAGTCACAGAGGTTGCTCGAGCTCTTTCAATAAGAGTTCCCCACGCCTCGGCAGCCTTGAAAAAATTGCGAGAATCGGGGGACGTCGTTAGGGATGATGTAAATTTACGCGGGTCAAGATACCGGCTTTCATCTCAAGGGTTATCAAGATTGGAAGCCGATGGGATAGCGAGGTTAACCGATTTAGTTCAGTGGCCACCACCACCAGGGGCGGCAGGTATTGTGTTGTCAAGAGAGGGCTCTCTGATGTTACTTGGTTACGTCTCACAACCATCAGGCCCATTGTTAGGGTTGCCTGAAAGGCCTATGGATGAAGAAAGTGGAGTATTGATAAGTTCCAATGGAAACACAGGGGAGGCTGAATCTTGGCGCTGGGCTGTGCAAAGAGGAGACGGACCTGTTTGGTGGGACATTGAATCTATGAGAAGAGCTTACCCTCCTGAGCGGTCAAGCCCGATGACCTTGACAGCGTGGATGGAGAGGCCGAAGATAATTGGTTTAGTACGGGCAAGATTGTTAGATGACACAATCCCATGGCCAGTGGGTGTTGGTAGTTGGTTCACTTCATTGCCTTCTGGGTTTTGGCCGGAACTCCCACAGGTTCTTCGTGATGGAGAATCTCAGGTTGGCAGGGCAGGAAACACTGGCCCAGTGGTGAAGCCTCAAGGAGGAATACATGCAATATTGGGCAGAAGAATAGACAGATCAGTCGTTGCAAGTAACATGGCTGAAAAGTGTATTTCTGTTGTTGATGGAGAATTATTAGGCCATCCACCGCAACATCTGCCTTTCGATATTTTGCGATTTTGGCTCAGATTAGTCCATCCAAGGTTGTCAGATTTTGCTATTAAAGATAGATATGAACGCCTGGTAAATGACATAAAATCAAACTCTAGTAATTCGATGACTCGAAAGGTGTTATCTGATTTTCCTGGAAGGGAATGGTGTGAGGATTTCGGCACAATTATCGACACACGAAATATTTCGCAAAGAGGCGGAGAGGCTACACTATTGGCCGTCCTTGAGATCTCAAAGGCCCCCATAATTTTAGATTGGAGGTGGAAACACGTCCCGGTTCTTGACCGTCTTGCTGTAAACAATAGGTGCAGGCTGGTAATTAGTGATTCAATGGACCTTGACCTACCATTTAGGCTGACCGCCACCGGTACTGTTGGCAAGTATGATTTAGAAATGCAGGGAAGAATGAAAATCCCGATTACAATAAGTCAAGACATCAAAATGCCAATCGGTTGGCAGGCACCGATTTGTCCTGAAGACTTAATTCGTGGAAATTCCAGGATTGTAAAAAATGCCGATAACGAAACTGAGGCATTATGGCTGGCAATACAACTAAGTCATGGCGATGACGCTTGGGCCGATAGACACGAATCAGAATATCCATTGGCATCTTGGATTGCCACAACCCCACAAAATCACTCATCGAGATGGAGAAGAATAGGCGGTAAATTGGATACAGCATGGTCAAATTTGGCAGACTTGACAAAATTTGATGACGAAGATTTAGCCGAACTTGCAATGAACGAGGATAAGGCTTTGTCGATTCTTGTAGATAGATTAAGACGCATTCCTTTATCAAATCTATCAAGAAATCCGACCAAGCCGTCGGTAGCAACAGCAATTCTATTGAGCAGGGAGTGGTTTGAAGAAATTCCAGATGTCATAGATCTGTGGTTACAAGCACCGCTAAGGGCCAGCGATGTTCTGAGGAAAAATTGGCATGAACCTGAGATTGGAAAATTAGTAAATGCATGCAAACAACACAAGATGTTATTGCAGGATTCTGTTGTTGATAGAGATAAGATGCTAGCAATAATGGAGGACGTTCATTTCTCAATTTGGAAAGATAAAGCGCATTCTTGGCTTACAACATGCCTGTCTTCAACAATGGGCAGATCTGCTTTATCTATGCTCGAGTTACCGTGGCCGGTCATTCTTAGCAGTCAAGAAATTAAAGCTGATGACTTAGCATTAGTTCATCACATGCCGGATGGAATTGGTAAAAATTACCTTCTAGATTCATTGGAAGGTCTCACTGCAGCAGAGCAAGGTGTAAATCCTCCGATATCTCGCTCACACCCATTTGCAGGTTGGTTATTCAAAGAGAAGGTACCTCTGGTCCCACTAGAAACAACCTATGACATGGAGATTCATATTGAACTCCACCGACGATTTCAACAAGGATGAACCCTTCCTTTGCACCTGACCGCACATGCAACATCGCACGGAGGGCGTGCTGCCCGATGAACTGTGATACCAATGATTGCGGTCACGTGCCATCGACGAAGACCAGGGTGACCCTCGGGAATGACCTCTGATGCAAACCGATGGACTATGTGGTCGGTAATGGGTCCTCGCTGGACGAGAGAATGAGAGTGAGACAACCAACTGATTGCACAGACGCCCTGACCCTGGGTCAAGCTCCCGAGGAGACAATGACAGGGGCTGTTACGGGTCGGGGCACACCTTTCTTGCGATTTGTTGAATAGCCTTCCAAACTCAGTCGTGCTTATGTCGAAGTTGAAACGCTGCTTGGTTGGTGGAACGTTCGACAGATTTCATAACGGACACAAATCATTATTGGAAGCGGCTTTAGAAGCAGCCGAACACGTTGAAGTTTGGATTACTAATGATGCAATGTCTGCGGCAAAGTCGCCCATCTTGCAACCTTTTGAAGATAGACGAGAAGCGATATTGTGTTGGGCAGATGAAAGAATCACGACCCACGAGCTAGAGGACAATTTTGGCCCAGCACCGACTCGCACCGATTGTGATGGAATAATTTGCACTCCTGAAACTCTCGGGAATTGTCAAGACATTAATGAATTGAGACTAAAAAACGGGCTATTGCCTTTAGAAATAATCGAAGTCCAACATAGCCTTGATCAAATTGGCGGCATCATATCAAGTTCGAGAATACGAGCAGGCATAATCGATTGTGAAGGCAAATTATGGGTCCAAGAATCTCAAAAAAATCAGACTCATCATTTCCATTTTGGTCTAGATGAGGAATTGAAAAAGCCAAACGGGGAATTATTTACTGGCCCAGAAGAATCTCCAGAAGTAGCGATGTCATCTGCTATGGAAAACATAGCTCCGGGTAGCATAGTAGCAGTTGGTGACGTTTGCGTAGCTACTTTACTGGATATGGGATTAGTTGCAGATATTGCTGTAATCGACGGGATGACGAAGAGAATTGAATTAGAAAAAAAGGTTGAGTCGTCAAAATTCGAGTTATTATTGAAAGCGGAAAATCCACCTGGCCAAATCACACCATCAATGTTTGAGGCTGTTTCACTAGCACTCCGTAGTGACCAATCAACCTGCATAGAGGTTGAAGGAGAAGAAGACCTAGCACCGATCGTCATACATCTGCTGGCTCCTTTGGGTACCAATGTTGTATATGGACAGCCAAATACCGGGGTGGTTTTGCGTGTCACTACTCTAGAGTGTAAACAACAATGCCGAGAATTACTCTCGAAATTCGAGGTGAGAGATTGACCTTGGTTTCGATAGCGGTTTGTGTTAGAGATGGTGTTGATTGGATTGACGGTTGTATGGATTCATTAGTAAAACAGACACATGATTCAATCGAGGTAATATTAGTCGACGATGGCTCAACTGACGGAAGCAAGTCCAAACTAGAAGAATGGTCTAAGCATGAAAAAGTAGTCACGATTTCTCAAGAAAAACTAGGTCTGTCTGCAGGTAGGATGGCCGCTCTAGAGATTTCTAAGGGGGAGTGGTTCGCAATAACTGATATTGATGTTAGGCCAGAAGCTGATTGGATTCAAAGAATGTTGGAATCCTCTAAGTCTAGGGACGGTGAAGACGTAGTCGCTGTTACTGGAAGAACAATATTCGGTCGTTCGGATGATGTTATCTCTCGGATACGAGCAATTGAAATCGAATCAAAATATCGGTCTAGGCCAAGACGGACAAGTCTAGCAAACGGACCCTGCTCTATGTTTACTCGTGAGGGCTTGTTATCAATCGGTGGATTTGACCCAAATTGGTACCATGCAGAAGATATGGAAGTGTCATTGAAATTAGTCCAAGCAGGTGGCACCATTGTCTACACTCCAGACGCAGTTGTTAATCACGTCCCAGAAACAGGTCTCAGAAGATTTCTGAACAAGCGTAAGAGGGATGCTAGAGCCCATGTAAGAATTCATCGTCGGTACAAAAGAGTGAGTTACGATTTTATTGGTTCATCGTGGATTGTACTGTGGATGATACCGTTACTATCCTTAGCAGTATTTGGTGTATTACTCTATGCGAATAATTTGCTATCAAAGGACGCTATTAATTTTGAATCAGTATACGAAGCACTAACCAAGGAAATTATGCTAATATTGATATTGCCAATTTTTTGGATAGTCTCATTTTTGAGAAGCGATTTGCCCAAGAGCGGTATATTTTGCAACCTTGTCTTGCTGTCTTGGTCCGCAGCACTATGGCAAGGAATCATGTTAGGTTACTTGGACGCCATTTTTCGGAGAAACGGGCATTGATTATTCGTCGCTGTCAATGGATGCAAACATCCGGAGGACTA
Source organism: Methanobacteriota archaeon (assembly GCA_002720115.1). Lineage (GTDB taxonomy): Archaea > Thermoplasmatota > Poseidoniia > Poseidoniales > Poseidoniaceae > MGIIa-K1. Next base: position 38,929 of record PBGS01000007.1, on the reverse strand, counting down.
GACCCAATCCCATCAAGGAAATAGAAATCGAATATACTCCAGGGTCTATCCAGCCCAGATACATGATACCCCAATAGAAGTAGAAAACCATACTAGCGACCATTAGCCATGTTCCTAGAACAAGGTTCCAACCTGCTTCGAAATCAAATAAGTCGTTGTACCACTTGCTTGTGGCTAGTGAATTAAGCCACTCTGCAGGCGTGCCGTCACCGATTAGCGAACGTGCTCCAAGGAATGTAACACCGCCTGCTAGTGCAATGAATATTAGATCACTTGCTACCAGTGCGGCTGCATCATCTTTAGCGCCGAATGCTTGGTTGGTGTACTCGAATGTGAACAAACCTCCCCAAGATACTCTGTATGTGGGGTGAATGAGTCCTAGGATATTCAACACAGCGAGCATTAGTCCAAGTAGTCCTACCCAGAAGTACCAGTTCGCTAGAGTTGTTGATGGCTTGATTAGAATCTCGAGCATGTTGTTCTCAGACCTTTCGCCGACATCGCTCATAAGGCGTGCGACTAAAGTCGCGGTTATGAGTCTTGGCATAGGCCGTAAAGAGATTTTTTTTCACAACCGGGTCTGGTGGCGATATTTTGCCACGAAGACATCATTGAGGGATGGTTCAGCCTTTGCCATCACATCTGATGGGTCGATGTTGGTTGGAATACAGGAGTTTATCTCCTTGCTTCTTCCATATCTCCCCCTAGAAATTGTCTTGGCAGTAATCAGTCCAAGCATATCGAGGTTGGAAATAATTCCCGAGATTCTTCTTGATGTCAAGAATTGTTGACCAATTTTTGCACAGGCCTGTTTGTATATGTGGTACACCTCGCCTGTTTGCATATTTCTAATCCCATTATTTTCGTTGATAAGTACAGAAGCTAAAACCAGTTTTTGCTGTGTAGGCAGTGTGCGAATAACAGGTGTAACTTGGTCAGATTCTATTTGTGCCTGAGCAATTCTTACATGATTCTGTTCGACGACATCCAAGCCCTCTTGTTCGGCTTTTTCAGTTGAAACTCGAAGTAAGTCTAGAGCGCAACGAGCGTCTCCATGTTCTTGTGCTGCTAATGCCGCACAAAGTTCGATAACTCCCGCTCCGATTGCATCACTGTTTATACCGACCTTCGCTCTTGACCGTAGTATGTCTTGTAATTGTTCTGCGTTGTAGGGGTTGAAAACGATGTCCTGTTGCCCTAATCTGCTTCTCACTCTCGGGTCAAGGAAATCAGTGAATTTCAAGTCATTAGATATTCCAATAACACAAGCACGCGCATCCTTTAGTTCTGCATTTAGATTCGTTAGATTATACAGGAGGTCGTCACCGGCCTTCTTGACTAAGTGGTCTATTTCGTCCAGTACAAGAACATAAACCCCTCCTCTCTGATTCATCCGTTTCACAACCTCGGAAAACACTCTATCGGTTGGCCAGCCAGTGAACGGGATGTCATCTTTTTCATAGTCCTCTAGCAGAGCATTGCCCAAATGAGAAAGTACTCTATATTGGGTATCGATTTGTCTGCAGTTCACTAGTACAGGGTGAACACTTCTTCCGATTGATTCACCCTTGGATTGTAGTTGATCACAAACGTACCTTGTCACAGCGGTTTTTCCTGCACCGGTAACTCCGTAGAGGATCATGTTTGATGGTATGTGTCCTTTCAGTGCTTCTACCAAATTGAAAGATAATTGATCTCTTTCAAAATCACGGTGTGGGAGTGTTTCTGGTTGGTAAGTATGGCGTAGAACTTCTTTTTCGACGAATAGGGTTTTTTGGTTTAGAATACCATCGAAAATATTTCTCGTCAAAAAGTACCGCCTCCATTTTTTCCCTTATTTCGTTGCCAACCCATCTCACACCATGCGTGATGCCTTCGGGGAGTCCGAGTCCACCATATAAGGCTAATCCCAGTGATGGTAGTCGAAAGCTAGATTTGCCTAGATTTAGCAAATCAATTGAGGGTATAAAAAGGGTCTCAAAAATTCTCTGATTTAGTTATAATATCTACCCTAATTAATCAAAGATTTTCACATTTGAGCCGGACAAGCCGAGACAATCAGGAATAAGGAAAAATTGGTCCAATTTTGTGAAAAATGAAATTTCATCCAAACCGCACAAGCTAGGAGAGAAAAAAATAATTTCCAAACAAGTAATTACTCCACGGTTGGGTTTCCATTCTTGTCAATTGTGAAAATCATCCCATCTTCTCCGTGGGTTACATTACTTGGAAATTGTGGAATATCGGTGGTTAGAATTTGATAATCGGAGTCGATGTAGGTGTGTGTGAGAAGAATATGTGTGGAGGGAAATTTTGTAGCCAGTTTCTCGATATCACTTGGCTTATGATGTTCCTTAGTTTGTACATATTCCGGAACTCCCATCTCGACAACTGCAAATGAGCATCTTCCTATTCTTGTCCACAATTCTTCGCAAGGCCCTGAATCGCCTGAATGAAGCATGGACCAACCGTCTGAATGTGTTAACATCCAACCATGCGGTTCAACAGCAGGCTGGTGGACCACTTCAAATCGTTCAGTGTCCCAATCCTGTAATTGAGGGGTATCGACCCATATTATCTCTTGTAGTATGTCATCAAGCGAGCCTGGGTATGCGAGTTTGCATAGTTCGGAGAGCCTTTCTTTAACTATTGGGGAACCAGCAACAGTGAGTGGTTTCAAACCATCTCTATCTGAAATGTATTTTCTTTCTAATATGAAGAATGGAAATCCGAAAACATGATCTCCATGCACATGAGTGATTAGAATAGTGTCAATATCCGCTGGACTAATCCGAGCTCGTCTGAGGCTAGAAAGTGCTGTCGGGGGGCAATCGATTATGATGTGTTTATCGATAATCAGGAAGGAATGATGTCTACCAGAAGGGAGGAAAGCGTTGCCACTTCCGAGTAGTTCAACCTCGACCATTGCAGAGTGCAGGCGCCTCCACTCTAAGACACCATCGCACCTAACATTCATCTATATCTTGCATGTGGATGAAAGTAGGGGTAATCCCTGTTAATCAGGAGGTGTTATTATTTCTACTGGCAACGATAACAATATAGCAATATTTTTTGGCTCACAGACTGGAAACGCAGAGGATTTGGCGAACGCTACAAAGAAACTTGCAGAAAAGAGCGGTTTGCAACCAAGTGTCATTGACATGGATGGATTTCCGGCAGCGGATTTCTCACGTTACAAGCGAATACTAATCATAACATCAACCTGGGGAGAGGGCGAAATGCCTGATAATGCTGCAGATTTGTGGGATGAGACCTGCTCCACAAATCCTTCCCTTTCTGGTGTAAACTATTCAGTTTGTGCGATAGGAGACACATCCTATGATGAATATTGTCAAGCAGGTATTGATTGGGATAACAAATTCCAGGAATTGGGCGCAACAAAAGTTGTCGATTTGCAAACATGCGACGTCGATTATGAGCCCGAGTGGAAAACTTGGGTTGACAAAGTTATTCCAGCAATGGCATCGATACAAATCACAGTTTCTGTAGACGAACCTGAAGTACCAGAAGTTGAAGAAAAGCCTGTGGCAAAAGAAAAGCCAGCAGCAAAAAGTGGATGGAGTGCGAAGAACCCCTATCCCACGAAGATAACAGAGTGCTACGTACTAAACGGAGAGGGTTCAAGAAAGGAGACTAGACACATTGTATTCGCATTAGGTGATTCGGGAATGGATTACAAAGTGGGGGACGCTCTAGGAGTTGTACCTGAAAACCCACCATTGACCGTTGACTTATTGATTGAGAAAGCAGGGTGGGCTCAAGATCACATAGTTCATACACATGCAGGTGAAAGAACGCTTTGGGAAGCCCTAAAGAAGGATTACGAAATACACAGAGTGAACAAAAAATTCGTAAAATCACTGAAGGATAAGGTTAGTTCAAACGGTCTTAGAATAAAGGTAAGCTTGGTCGAAAGATTCCGAGAATCAGTTTCAAGTAATGGCTCCATTCTATCCGGAGGAGATTCGGTAATGCAGGCTGAACTTTTACCCTCCATTCCGGGAGATGATCCTTTGGAAAGGGCGGAGAATTTAGCCAATGACGCAGATGCTTTGGAGGACTACATTTGGTCGAGAGATTACGTAGACGTTTTCAATGATTTCTCCGTGAATTACACTCCGGAGGAATTCATAGATTTACTAGACAAACTGAAACCCAGATTATACTCTATCGCTAGTAGTCATGACGCCCACCCAGGGTATGTGGAACTAACCGTAGGAATTGTCAGATATTCACACCATGGTAGGGACCGAGGAGGTCTTTGCACAATATACATGGCAGATGAGGTTGAAGTTGGCAAGACAGATGTTGGTGTTTTCATGTCACCTACCAAGTCATTCGTGCTTCCCGAAGACACGTCTACAGACATAATCATGGTTGGTCCCGGCACTGGTATCGCACCTTTCCGCGCCTTTATGGAGCAAAGAGTACATGATGGCGGTGAAGGTAAAAATTGGCTATTCTTCGGTGACCAATCATCAAAGACAGAATTTTACTACAAAGATACAATCGAAAGTTGGCTCGATGAAGGTCATTTGTACAAATTCACAACCGCCTGGTCTCGTGACCAAGAGGAGAAAATCTACGTACAACACAGGCTTAAAGAACACGGAGCAGAAGTTTGGGAATGGTTTGAGAGAGGTGCTTACTTCTACATTTGTGGCGACAAACAATACATGGCAAAAGACGTTCATCGCGCTTTAATCGAAATTGCAATCGAGCATGGCGGAATGTCGAATGAAGATGCGACACATTTCATCGAGAAGGTAATGATGAAAGAGCAAAAGCGCTACTTACGTGACGTATATTGATGCTAATACTCAGGAATGGGAATCTCTATCGCGGGAATCCCCATCGCTCTAGCACGCTCAATCATAATCTTGGTCCATTTCGATTTTGGTCCAGGGAAGGCCACAAAATGCGTTGCTTTATCGAGCAATTTGTCTCCAAGAGTCGTTGGGGCTTCGGGTCTTCCTGAATCCTCTAACCCTTTTCTGGGCTCATTCCATGCTTCAGTGAAAATTGCGATTGGTATCGCTTGATTATCAGCCCATCTTTCAGCCAAATAATCTACTCCGCTCGCACCCCCCACTATCACCAAATCAGGATAGTCATTGTGATCTATCCATTGCTCCAATTGTTCTTCAATCCATTCGTAATTGTAGAATCTTGAATCACCACAAATTACCAAGTTGATAACTTTCCCATCCTGATTTAAGTCTCTACCAGCCAACCGTTCGACTGTCGATGCACCTGTATGCACATTGTCGGTCATAGACCTCAATTGGTTATGTAATGTATAAGAACAACGGAAAAAATCGCGCTTACATTACACAATTATGCAATTAATTTCCGTAAATCGGGGTTTGATACTGTAATTTTCCCATTCGAAATGACCGCTTTCATCTTAGAATAGATTCGTTTAGCGTGGAATATGGGATTCAAACGTGTCTTGATTGCAAACCGCGGCGAAATCGCACTGAGAATACTTCGCACACTGAGAGATATGGGTATCGAAGCGGCTATAATACACGGAAGGGAAGATAGATTGTCTTTGCCGGTTAGAATGGCAGACATAGCATATCCAATCATGCGAACAAACCCTTTAGATTCCTATCTAGACATCGAGGCAGTTGTTCAAGCAGCAAAAGAACTACAATGTGATGCAGTACATCCGGGTTATGGATTCTTGGCAGAAAATGCAAATTTCGTAAGAAGACTTGAAGAGGAAGGCATCACATTCATTGGGCCTGCTTCCAGTGTTATAACCCTCCTCGGTGATAAGATCGAGGCGAGAGCGGCCATGGAAGCAGCGGGACTTCCGACTGCAAAAGGCAGCAGTGAGCCAATATCCTCAGCAGACGTGGCGAGTGAATTAGCTGATGAGATTGGATATCCCGTAATCATCAAAGCGGCCGCAGGGGGCGGCGGCATAGGAATGCAAATTGTAAATGCTGCTAGCGAATTCGAAGGTGCACTCAAGCTTTGTCAAGGGAGAGCAAAATCCGCTTTTGGTGATGACAGAGTTTTCGTTGAGAAGTATATTGAAGGAGCCCAACACGTTGAATTTCAAGTTCTGGCTGATGGCGAGAAAGCAATTCATTTTGGAGAACGTTTCTGTTCCATACAGCGTCGTCATCAAAAATTGGTTGAAGAAGGACCATGGCTTACTGATGAAAAACGGGCTGAAATTGGAGCACTGGTATGTGCCGGAGCCGAGTCAGTAGGTTACAAGGGGTTGGCGACTTTCGAATTTCTTCGGGATAAAAACGGGGATTTCTACTTCCTTGAGGTAAATCCTAGAGTCCAAGTGGAACATACGGTCACAGAGCTGATTACTGGTTACAATCTTGTAGAATTGGGGATCAGGGTTGCTCAAGGGGAAAGCCTGCCTCTTGTACAAGATGACATCTCAATTAGAGGGCATGCAATACAATGTAGACTGAACGCAGAGGATACCACTAATTTCGTACCATCTCCCGGAAGGTTGTGGGAGTGCCACTTCCCGTCCGGATTTGGAATACGTTGTGATACACACGCCCATCCCGGCTATGAGATGCCTGGCTGTTTTGACAGCCTCTTGGCAAAGTTGCTGGCTTGGGGTCCCGATAGGGACTCTGCGATTCGCAGAATGCGAACCGCCCTTGATGAAACCATAATCACTGGTGTCGATCATTTGATACCACTCCACCGTCGGATTATGGATGAGAAAGATTTCCTTGCTGGGGATATAACGATAGCTTACATCGAAGAGCATCAAGATTTGTTGGGATGATTGCGATGGATGTCCTTATCGTTGGCAGTCTGGCCTACGATTCCTTGGAAACTCCTGCGGGCTCTAGGGAAAATGTGTTGGGCGGGTCAGCATCTTACGGCGGGTTTTGTGCGGCTTTTCATAATAACAAAAATTCCGGGGGCGGTGTAGCTTTAGTTGGTGTAGTTGGAGAAGATTTCAAGTCTGAACATTTTGGATGGTACAAGCAATCAGGTTTAGATCTCAGCGGAATAGAGGTCAGTCCTGGAAAAACATTCCGATGGAAGGGGTCGTACCATGGGACGATGGCAGAGGCGGTCACACACGACACGCAATTAAACGTCTTCGAAAATTTTCAGCCTAAGGTTCCCCCAAAACTAGCGAACCCAATGATATTGATGTGTGCGAATTTACATCCCTCACTACAGTCCATGGTATTATCTCAAACAAATGCGAATAGAGCTTCATTACTAGATTCGATGAATTTATGGATAAATATTGCAAGAGAAGAACTTCTAGATGTGATGAAAAGAGTTGATATTCTTATCCTAAATGACGCAGAGGTTAGGATGCTTGCGGATGATGAAAATTTGATAAACGCAGCAAAATCAGTACTAGAGATGAAGAATGGGGGAATTCTAGTGGTTAAGAGGGGAGAACATGGAGTCCTTGCAATTCACCCCGAAGGTCTGATTTCAATTCCATCGTACCCTACTCCTGAAATTGTTGACCCAACTGGTTGCGGAGACACTTTCGCAGGCGCTGTGGCACATTATTTGTCACAAAGTCAGGGCGACATTGGTAAGTCTGAGTTAACTGAAGCACTCGTTCATGCAACAGTAAGTGCGTCATTTACAATAGAGAGTTTTGGTACTGAACGAATTAGAAATTTGGCAATCGAAGAGTACGATGACCGCCTCGAAGATTACAGACGCATCACAAACACATCCTGATTGCACTATGCTCAATAACAGGGCTCAACTCGCGGGTCCATGACGGTTCTGAATATCGCAATGATTGGTAGTGACGAATTGGCTAAGTCTATCGCAAAAGCAACCGATCAGAGAGATGTCCATACATATGTTCACAAGGAATCTGGGGCTAATGGAGCTCGAATTCTATCGATAATAAGGCCGGCAAAGATGCCTGATAGGATTCGCCCTTTTTTCAATTCACTTTGCGCTGCAAGAGTTGGTCTTCTCGAAGTCACGGGAATCGATGCAACATTTGGCGAGGTATTGGTTGGCTTTGCAGCAGCAGGAATCAGTAAGGGAATTTATGTTGTTAATCCACCAGAGGGAGGGTGGATTGATGAAGATAAAGTCGAGGCATTCTTCAATCAGGCAGGACTATCTTCTTGGAAGCAGTTTGGTACGGATGGAATCGAATTAAGAAGTGCACTTTACGGTTTGATGGATGAAATTTCGTCTGATTTAGATTTGGCAATCGAAGAGCCCTTAGTTGTTCCAATTGATCAGCATTTTAATGTGAAGGGCATCGGTTTAGTAGCGATAGGTTACGTACAATCAGGCTCGGTGTCTGTGCATGATGATTTACTGTTAGTTCCTGCCGATGGACCCGGCACTGTGAAGAGTTTGCAGGTTATGGATGATGATGTTGAAAAAGCGGTGGCTGGAGACAGGGTTGGAATCGCACTGAGAAATACCAAAGAAGACCACCTCAGCGGCGGTTCTTTGATTATTCATCCAGCAATCGTAGATAAAAATAAGGGGATTTCAGTACCAGTTTGTTTGGATAAGCACGAAAGAAGTTCCATAGATTTGGACACCTCTCCATTTCAGAAAAGAAAATTATTGGTTGGAGATATTGTCCATGCTAGTGTAGATTTACAGTTCGTTGTAGGCAGAGTTGAATCAGTAGATGGAGTACTTGAAGTGGCTTGGGAATCTCCATTATTTATCCGCAGGGATAATCCTCCAATTGTTCTAATTGCTCAATTGGATTCTAAACCCAGAATTATGGGCGGGGCTAGATTAACTCGGCTNTCTTGAACCACCGCTAAGAACGGCCCCTCCATAGGAGGGGAAAACGGTGGGTTCTTAACCTCGTGATTGATTTGGGGCACCGGGGATGGTAATGGACTCGGGGCCAATAGGGCTCGGTGTCAATGCAGCGGGGGTAAAATTCCGCTCGTTGTCATTGGGCGGTGTTCGCGGTAAGGTCAGGGCAACCTTAACCGAAAACCAAGTTTCCTTTGAATCCAGAAACGGACAGACCCTAGACATCCGTCTCAATGCCATAAAACGAGTCCACCATCATGCAACAAACCTAGTTCCTGGTTGGCTCGCCGTTGTTGGATTAATTTTCATTTGGGTAGCTTGGAGAGGGGTAACAGGCAAATTACAAGCTCTGCTTGGTGCGGCAGGCGCAGTGTTAGCGACCTCGCATTACATCACAAAACAACCAACTCTTATCATCGATACAAATGCTGATGATTGCCATGTTGTGTACGGNCCNGATCTGACAATAATGCGTCTTTGTGCTCTCATTCAGGGACTTCAGAATGGGTTGACACTTGAAGATGCTAAATCAAGCGTTGACAATATGGTAAGCGATTCTGATTATCCTAGAACTATCAATAATGAAGATNTNGNGTCTACCCCAGANCCGGTCGAATTATTCCCTTCTGCAGTTATCAACCACTTTATTGATTCAATGGAAAAGGATGAGGAAATTNTAGATGCCGAAGTAATTAGCCCNGCCACAGTAATCGAGGANTTAGACATTCCAATCTGGGAAGATGAAGAGCCAATAGAACCGCAGATATCTGAGGGTTTATTGGCCAGATCAAAATCAAATCTCTTCACCCAAAGAAATCAAATTATGCAGAATGGATGGCAACAGCAACAANATCAGCCAGTATACAACCAAGTTCATCGCCCTGTACCCAATGGAGTGCCTTCNTACGAGATGCTGCAGCAACAAAACCCAGTTCATGGGTACACCCANCAGANTCCGCCTCAACCCACTCCAGTCCCAACTGAATTCCTTCCATCTTTTGTTGGAGCCAATGGTGCACATATTCCCAACTCTGGGCCTGAAATGTTTAGTTCGCCTGATAGGCCTCTACAACATCCCNAAGAGGTTGAAGAAACCCCCTCGCTCGTAGCNTCAGCACGCCGTGAAACTCCGTTTGTAGCAGAAGTTGTAACGGAGGAAGTGGAAAGCCCGAGGGACCGTTATCCGCAAATGACGAAATTGGTTGCTAAGCCTAAGACTAGTAGATTGAAATTCAAGAAAACTACCGCNCGACGGTTACGTGGTCGTTCTGTGATAGCAGAACTTGTTAGTCCGACATTAGGAAGAGCTAGTAGAATTTCNAGGAAATTCTTCAAAGGACGCTCAAGGACTGCAGACTCGCTTAGACTGCAATCAGAAAATAATCGTCAATCACAGGTGGCTGAATCAATCCAAAGCCTTTCCAAAAGAAATGGTGGTAAAGTCAGCGATGAGTCCCTAGAACAGATGCTTTCACACATCAACCCNATTCCAACGAGTTTCAAGGATTTGGTCAGTTCTGACATACGTCGTAGTGAAGATGTAGAATCGATACCTAGAATTGATGAATGAATCACTTATTTCTCTGAGAGATCATGTGATCCCTAATCGCTTTCGCTGAATTCCAATCTGATATTTCCTCTTCGGTTTGTGGTTCAAATTGGGGTATAGGAATTGGCTTCATCATTGAGTCGATTGCTACCATGAAAAAATACCCATCACATATCTCGGTTTTAGTCCAATCTGACTTGCTCATCGCCCAAGCAGTGACCCTAGCACAAGCAGTACGATTTGACGTGAATACAATTTTTGCAGTCACTTCAATTAAATCCCCTTGTTTTGCTGGTGCTTTGAACTCGAGTGTATCAATAGATATAGTAACAAATTCTCTGTGAGCGAACTTTGCGCAAACAATACCTGCTGCCTTNTCCATTAANGACAGCAATCTTCCTCCAAACAGTGTATTGTATGCATTGGTATCCTGCGGAAAGACCTCCTCAATCAGAGTAACTGGCTCNGTGCTGAATGGCTCCATANTNANACGCAGATATATCTCCTCCTTCAATTCATGGACTGTTTCCCCATATTCCCTAGGTATTAGAGGAGATTATCGGAGCTCCAAATTCGACCAATCAATAAATTGATTTTGGCAAGGNAATCTTGCTTGTATTTTTTACAATCATTCTGTTTGATTATCTAATTTGGATGGTAATCTATCACAGCCGGGTCCCCCCCTAAAGGGGGGTACCCGATAAGTCGCGGCCCCGTGGGTCTTTTATGCCAATCTTGTGTGGGGTGTTAGAGAGGGTGGCCCTATGAACGACAGAAAGAGTGCAATAACCGCTTTGGTATTCTCATGCCTAATGCTAATTTCACCAATGGCAGGAGCAGCAAATGTTTCGACCTTTGACGGTGGAGATTCCGAAGTTACAGTTGAAGTAAGAGATAGTCCAGATTATACTAACATTGTGGATGGAACAATCAATCTTCCCGCAGGTNNTACAGTGACGAGTGCTAGTGTCAAAATCTCAACCGATATGGCTACTCATGAGATTCAATCCACCATTAACTCAGAGAGCGCTCAGTATGTTTGGGATCCTTTCTACAACAACCAACAAACAGAATACTCTAGTCAGAACGATTTCACCTACACCTCTGACACGGTAAGTCTAGTTAGTGGAGGTTTCTCAACTGACTTTGAACGCACAACTGCCGGATTTAACGATGAAACACAACCTCCTCTTCTCGCTTCGTCTGGATGGGAGCATGGCTCGCTTTCGGACAGCCTTGTTCTAAACGAGAATTGTAACACAGGGAACGATTGTTGGGGTACTAACATCTATGATGCAGACAATGACTACACAAACGACGATAACGGTGCTTACAGCACNAGCNTNGTGTCACCTTCGATGGAAGTAGANGGTAATTCATTCATTGCGAAATTTTCAAGTTGGCACGGTCTACATTGGAGCCAGAGTGGATCTGGAACAAACCCAACNAGTACGTATTATGATTGTGGATATGTGATGGTAAGAAATTCCACTTCTGCAAACTTCCCCCCACCNGGCGCCGGAAGTTCTTGGTCNTACATTCCTTTTGATACCGTAAATTCAACAGGTGTAGGATATGTGAACGGACTTTATCCAATTGGATTTGGTAACGGGAAAATCCAATCTTGTGATAGCTTATCAGGAAACAATTACGCTCTAGGAGGAGAATCTACGCACCCTACNTTGAATCCAACAGGATGGGCTACGATGGCATTGAATCTGCAGGCGCATGTTGGAAAATATGTTCAGTTGAAATTCGTATTAAAGCACAATTCTGGTACAGGTGCTCCTCAAAATACAACAATGCCAGGATGGTTTATTGACGATTTTAGACTAGGTAATCCTCTTCCTCAATCTGGATGGATGACCGTAAAAGGATTTACTCCAAAACAAAATCCNAACCCAGGATTCCCGGATGGATATGGNATACTATCACTNGAACAGGAAACCACATCAACAAATTCACTGAAGGTAACCGCCTTGAGGGGNGGAACNACCGAGGTTGTCCTGGATAGGGATGGTAANCAGNTCGCAGGCCTTGAAGGGCCTATCATTGAACTATGGGGTATCGACTCCAATGAATATCCTGTAATAGATCTGAAGTTTGTGTTTGACACAGGACAATACAAACTTTCCACGGCTGTNCTCCATGGCATCACCATTGGAACCAGAATTGGAACTGGATTTAATGACAGCAATGTAATCAATGACCCGCAGATTACTGATGGAGTATGGTATTCACAAGGAGGCGGGGAGCCAATAATTTACGAACCGGTAATTTTGGATAATTCATTCCAACCACCGCTTGCTAGGACTAAGTTTTCTCAACCGATAGTAGGTGTAACTCCCGTTGTTTTGGATAATTGCGCTGAGGATCCGACAATTGAACTTACATTAAGGGACGAATCTTTCCAGAATGTAACAGTAGGTCAGAAATGGGTTCCAGATGAGCCGATTTTCGGCTTTTCATCCATACTATANTANGACAATCCTTGCGATATGTCAGAGTTATGGTTCGATTTAGAGTTTGGCCACAGCGCAACCGGAGTTTCGATTGATATAGCGAACGATGGCGATATAGAATGGGCGATGAATGAACCTGCATTTGGGGCCTTTGGACGTCAGACAAACTTCTGGGCAGGAGCGGTATCAGGTGTAAATTATGCAATGGATGAATCAATATTGACTTTGAACATCAATGGTGATGCAACAGGNGGAGCTTTCATGCTTCCTATGGGGGCTGACATAAACCTCGCAGATGTGGTTATGTCAAACAACACTGCGGGGGCATTTGACTTGAAATTGGTTGCCAGTGGACAAGAAATAAACCTAGGAACTGTACAAAACCAATCTCTNATTTCNCACGAAACAACATATCCTAGAATTGCNTTCAAAGAAGCCATATCTTCTTTGATGAATAATCCGTTGTTGCAAGCATCTTACATTGATGATTATGGAAATGAGTGGGCGACATTCCAATTCAGAATTTCTAATCAAAACGCATCTAGCGGANCCCATGTTAAAATCAGCAATTTAGACATTGTCTACAGCTGGGAAACAATGCTGGGAGCCGCNGAGAATTTCGATAGAGAACTCAACCAAGGAATCGCTTTGGGAACTGGAAGCCAAGTAGGTGTGCCTATTGCCCTTGATGGGGATTCAGGTGGTGCAATCCTCCTATCCGACTTGTCGATAACAACCTCTCCNGGTTATGATTCCTCTCTGTCCTTAACAGGCAGTCCTGTGGGACTATATCCCAATGGAGATATAATCGAAGCGGTATCCATTCATAGTACTGANCAGTCNACAGGAGCTGCTTTCGCAGAAGCAAGGTTGAGAATGGAATCATCTAGCGGTTTGGTTGAATTATCNTTCTCCGAACTTTCTCTATTCAATGAAGCGTATGACCCAGATGACCTAGTAACAATGGAATCATCCTCNTANACTGAAGTAGGTGANGANATGCATGTNACTTGGCGTTTCAGAATAAATACTGCGTGGGAAGATACTGCTGAANTGCGACTTTATGCAAGTNTGATTGCAGATAATGGAGTNAAAGGATTGCCAGGAGCNGTGGTTCTCGCGCCNGCAAACGGTAATGCAATTGAAAACGATGCAATGATTGCTTCGTTTGACCTAAGAAACAGCGCAGGCGAATCTCAGGATTTAACCTCGGCAACGTCCAATCAAAACATCAATTTCTACGGCACTATCAGGTTAGAAGGACTTGATGTTGCTCCAGACCCAACGACATATAACCTATCTTTACAGCGCTGGGATGTTGAATCTGTAAATGGTACAGTCGTCTCAGAATGGGTTGAAATCTCGAACATGAGTGGCGTCATTGGTGGCAACTTCGATTGGGATGTCGATCTAGGTGTTACAGCTGCAGGCCAAGCAACATACCGGTTCATGATTGATGGATATGAAGGAGGAGATACNTTGTGTCCTCCTTCGCCAATAGTATCGGATTCAGATTGCGCGATTCCATTTAACCTCTCGATAGACACTTACTCTCCTACACTAATCAATATCTCCGTACTGAAAGCGGCTAATTTCGATCAGACTATTTGGTCCAATTGGAGAAATTTAGTGGATGATACTTGGGTTTTACCAAGTGCGCAACAGAAAGTAAGAGTTCTTGCACAAGATATTCCTGAGCCCCCGTCGGAACTTGACATGTATTACTGGGTAGAGTATGACCATGACACGGACATGGACGGTGTTGCTGACCCAGATGAATATGCAGTACTAACCCTGTACACGGATGGTAATTTGCCAACTGCAAATTACACAGGTATTTTCAGTGATGATGCGAATAAGGGACAAGATCCTCCCGGCAAAGTTAGTGTATATGTCGAGGGNACNGACGTTGGCGGTAACCCGATTAATGGAGGTATGCCANGATTCGAAGATGACCTTGTCACCTATGTCTCTATGGATGCTAAGACTCCAAACATTAGGAATTTCTTCATAGAGGATTCAGACCGAAACCGTTTGCACAATCCAAGCGAAGGGGCTCCGTTCTATCAAGGTCCATGGAATATGACAATGTACGCTGGCAACCAATACCATCTGATTGTAGAAGCAACCGATGAAAATGGCTGGAGGGATATCAATTACTTCCAAATCGACCTGGGCCCAGATGATATGGTAGTGTACTACTCTCCGCGGAACGAAACTGCATGGACTGAGTCGACTGATATTGAGATTGTTGAAGCAGGAAANGGCAGCGATGGTCCACAGGTCCTCAGGATGGACGGTGGTAGGTTAATCGATCCTTTCGAGGATGAGTTCTACTTAGATTTACCAATTAGAATGAATTGGGATATTATCGGAATTGGTGGGGGCACTATGATTCCACAATTGCGAATCAAGGATATGGATCGTGACCCGTCACTGATGAGCGAGAGCGGTGGAAGGCACAAGCAACGTTGGGTCTACAGCGATGGAATTCAGTTGGACTTTAGAAGTGGAATTAGCCCTACATTCACCGATATGGACGCTCCATACTCACAGGATGTAGAGATTGCATTCGTGTTCCCTGGTGACACAATTCTAATGGAAGGCCAGTATGCCTACATAGATGGAATTAATTTCGGTGTTTATGTTCTGCCAGAGGGTGAATTTACGGTAGAAGTTACAAGACAAGAGGCAATGATGGATGGAAGTAAAGGATACTTTGCTTACCCTTCGGGTGGTGCAGATGGTTCCAAGACAGACGGACCAACTTTGCATACAATCAATGGTGGTGCCTTCGCAATAAACATCACTGCGCCACCGATTAATAATGAGTATGTTTACACATTCAGGCTTGTAGATTTGCCGGATGGTGCAACGGATTCCACGGCTTTGATTTGTGACGGGAACAGCGCATTTGGCTGTGGCTCATTCAAAATCAAAGTAGATGCTAGCCAGCCAGAAATTGATGATGACTCTTGGGAGGCGAAATCNGGAATCAATGGTGAAGTACTTGCAAACACAATGCCTTCATCGACTTTGCACTGTGTAAGCGTTGAAGCAATGATTGAAGAGAATGCTGCACTACTAGCAGGAGAAGTTAATTTGATGTGGTCTTACTACATCGATGCTTCATCAAATCAAACATGGCCGGTATTCGGACAAAAATTCGGTATCGACCCTCTGTCTCATCCTCTTGACTTGAAGATTCAAGGAGGAGACTACCTAGTCAGCGCGGAGTGTGTTGACCTTTGGCCAGACCCAGTAGATCCAACTCAATCCCAGTTAACAGGAATAGACATCATTCTTTGGATTGAAGGTAGAGATTCCGCTGGTTGGGACATTGATGGTGGCGGTCCTCAAACTGGACTTGATGGAATGGAAATGGTGAGTGGTATTTATTCAAGTGACCCAATTCACAATTCTGAGTACAGATTGGTTTACGAGGAAGCATCCTTCAAGGTCATAGACGTTAGGATGACGCCAAAGAATCCTGAGGTAGGAGATACGCCTGAACTTGAAATAACCCTCAAGAACGACGGTACCAAAGATGGTAACATAACNCTTGAAATTCAATCGGTNAAGGATGGTGGATTCCCAACAACAGAATTAACCTTCACGACAGAAGATATTGAAATGGGTGCAACAATGAACATATTTGTGGACGACTTGGAAGTGTTTGGGTCTCCTACAAGTGGAATGTACTTCATAATCGTGGACTCAGANTCGAACTTACCATTATGGAACGGCTCTGAGTATTCAAAATCCTTCAATGTCGCAGAAGAATCTGATGATGATGGACTACTATCAGGTTCTGGAATGTTGATTGTAATTGGNTTGAGTACCTTGATTTTGATTCTATTGCTAGTGGTTGTAATACTAGCTAGAAGAGGGTCAAACGAAGGGACATACGAATACGAATACGAATATGAGGTCGAGGATGAGAAATCAGTCGTAGACTTGCCACGAGCGGGCCCACCTTCCGCAGGCCCTCCTCCAGCGAANGTGGATCCTGTTATGGCAGCAGCAATGGCTGAATTCCCACAATGGGACCAAGCAACAATCCAAGGGTACTTTGACCAGGGTTGGGATATTGATAGTCTTCGGGACTGGGTAAATAACAATCAGTGATTTATCATGAACCTNGACTGGAAGGATATCCATTGGGAAGATCCCAGCGGTGGCACAATCGTGCTCCATGGCGTCCTTCCGACTGTCGTTTTACCAAACGGTATGAGGCCTCGTCTTACTTGGCACGGTCTTGGAATTATGGGNTCCAGCGAAGAAGTAGAGGTCTGGGCAGAAGAAGAAAAATCCGAGGTCNAAGACCCCGGAATTAATCTTGACAGCGCTATATTGAACGGTGGCCTCGATGGATTGTATCTNGAGATGCTAGCTTANGGAGTAGAAGGTCTACAAGTTGGTAAATTTCCCGANCCAGAACCTCGTCGTTTGCANAAAGCGGCAGTAAATCACGACCGTCCNGTTTACTTTGTTGAGCCNGATATGGATGATNNAGANTGGGCTGAGTTTTTGGGCAAGGAAGCAAAAGCNATGACNCGACCTTTGAANTTAGCAAGNATAATTTTTACATCACGAAGATGGAGAAAGGGNATCAAAAAGATGNGAAAACATGTAGTTGAACAACCTTCAAGAGAGCCNGATGGGCTNCAAGCAGCGAGTGCCTTGGCTGCCACATGGTGGTCTCTAAATCGGGAAAATTCAATTGAAGAATTAAATTTGGAGAGGGATTTGAGGTTTGCCGCTAGACTTCGCGGGGCGTTATCTGAATTGCGAAAATCTCACGGCGATGATTCTGTCCTACTAGTGCCGATTCAGCAAGCCTGGAGGAGTTCTATGCTTTCAGCCTTGAACACACTACCCGATGCAGAGAGTTCTTTTGATATGAGCCTCTCGGGCCAAGAGGAGGAGTGAATATGGTGGGCGCTTTGAACATCGATGTTCGTGTAGAGAATCTTCTTGCGAGATTCACTCCAACGCCGAGGGTTGACCTTGAAGAAGCGGTCGAAAGGCTTGGCGGTGTTGTCAATGGTGATGTAATAATTAAGATGCTAGATAGACCTCGTGCTACTTTGATTATTGACAAGGAAGGAAGGATAATTGTTCATGGGACCCACCGAATTGAAGCTGCACGTGCGGCAGCAAAAGAGATGCTCTTGCGAATGGGAAGAGACGATTCGGGACTTGTGACAGAATTAGGTCCGATAGTTGCATCCTTCGATTTTGGCGAACCAATACCCATTGGGAACATAAAAATGAATTTAGGAAGCGGAACCTCTTCAATGGATGAAAGGCTTGGCTGTCTCAGACTAAATGACACTAGACATGACTTAGAGTTGTTAATATGGCCTAGTGGAAGAACAGTCGCCCTAAATGCTCGCCATCCCAACATGGTCGCAATGTCAGCGGTTCATTGGAAATCAAAATTCGCAGACAAAAAATCCTTCAAGGCGTGATACAATGGATTGGAAAGGACCAATCCTTGACGATCACTTCCATTTGAACAGGAATGGGAGATTTTTAGATGCTGCAAAAGACTTTGCAAGAGTTGGAGGGACCGATATTGTATTGGTCCATTGTCCTGATTTTTCGTCACCTCCTGTAACAAGAGATGGACACCAAAATGCGTACCAGGAAACAGTTGATACGGCAGAAAAAGTTAGACAGCTCGGTTTAGGTGTAAGGGTGATACTAGGCCCGCACCCAGCGGCTTTCGCACGTCAGTTTGAGACATTAGGAGATAGGGCAGAAGAAAATTACTGGGATAGTATAGATGCCGCACTTCAGTTTGTTCATGAGGGAAAAGCACACGGTATTGGTGAGGTTGGTAGGCCCCATTGGCCAGTATCAGATGAAATATGGGGGCGTTCTAACACTCTCCTAGTTGAGACAATGAAATTAGCTGCAAAAGAGGGTATTCCCCTGCAATTGCATGTCGAAGGAGAGTCGGATTCAACCTACGGTGAGTTAGCACAGATGGCCGATAGTGCGGGGCTTTCAAGAGAGAAATTAGTTCGTCACTATGCGCCGCCAAGAGTAGAAGAATCCTACACTCACGGTATAACTCCAAGCGTATTGGCTGGTAGTGGTTCAATTGATGAATTGATGCGTACATATGAATCATCACCTCATGGCTTTATGTTGGAAACAGATTACATGGACGACCCTAAAAGACCAGGTGCTGTACTAGGTCCAAAGACTGTACCTAAGCGCACCAAGCAACTATTAGCAGCAGGGTTGGAAGAAGAGATTCTATACAATTGCCACCAAGATTTGCCTGACCGTATTTATGGTGCTGAATAGTTTGACCTCCCAAAGACTTCTTGACCAGTCCTATCTTCGGAATGGTTAATGCAGACCGCAACGAGAGTCCTTCTGACCTCTCTATTCGTATTGTGTATCTTTGCGCCCATGAGTTCGCAAGCACAAGCCACACCAGTTGGAGTCGACCTAGAATGCGGACAGGCAACTATTGATATCAACGTCCATCCAGAGCAGAATCAGCCAGTCAGTGTGTCTTGTACCGTGACTAATACCGGCTCATTCCCCGAAAGAATAGTAGTCGACTGGAGTTTAGACGCTAATGATTTCAATATCGACATTCCTGGAGAAACAACATTCGATTTGGATGCTGGCGCAGACGAGGTTTTCCAAGTGATATTCTCAGCATCTCCGAGGATTGAGGTAAAATCTGAAGATTTCAACATTACAGCCACCGTAACGACAGTCACAGTAGGATCAGATCCGCTGAACATACCGCTTCCCGAACAGATAGCATCCCGTGCTGAAGTCTCGGGTTCGGTCAATTCACTTCCATACTCACGCATGGACTTGGAAGTGTCAAATCCGTCTGCTAGGAATATTGAGGCTGGAGAAGAAGCAACTATTCAATTTACAATATTCAACGACGGTAATCGAATTGACAACCTAGAAGTAGAAATCGTCAATTTGCAGGAACTTGAAGACGCAGGTTTCAAGTTTGTTTCAGACCCATTTTTTAGAGCGACTGTAAACCCAGGTTCATCTTCTGACCAAGGCGACATCATAATCGAAGCACCCAAAGAAACATCCAGCGAGATNTCAATCCAGGTTGAGTTAAGAGCTTATTCTAAACTTGATACAAACGCTGNACCTAGTGAAGTTTCTATCAGAGTGAATGTTGCCGCCTCGAGCGGCGGTGGTGGCTCCATTGGACTGGATGATTTTAGCTCAATGGACCAAGATAATATTGCAATGATTGCTATGGCTGGTGGGGGGATAATAGGAGTAATTCTTCTTTTGGTTATCATCTCTAGATTGACCAAAAAAGCCGGTAAGCAAAAAATCGCTGCTAAGGAAGCCAAGAAAGCAGCAAAGGCAGATAAAAAGTCGAAAAAATCTAGTCGCCGTAGGCCTAAGAAGGCTAAGAAAGCCAAACCAGTGGTCGAAGACGACTTCGAAGACGAGTTGGATCTCGANGATNTGGACGATTTCGACGACGACTTCGANTTTGAAGATTTGTGAGATGAAAACGACTTCTTGCAATGACAGTACGAATNGGCTTAGNAGACGGTTTTACAATGACAACAGTCATAGACGTAGTGGCTAAGGAAACNCCTACCCTAAGGGTAGGTGCAGTACATGCTTGGTTTACAAGGTAAAGTAGCATTTGTTTTTGGAGTAGCAAGTGAAGACTCTATTGCATGGGCGATTTGCAAAAGTTTAGCGGATGCGGGCGTGACNCTATACCTAGGTTATCAGAAGCGTTTTATGTCACGTATTTTCCAATTAAAGGACAAACTTCCCGCAATAGCCGGATTCTATCCCTTAGATGTCTCNTCAGATGCAGATACAAGAGAATTTTTCGACGCATTTGGTAAAGAAAATCCCGGTCTAAAGGCGGATATTCTGATTCACGCAATCGGTTTTGCTCCTCGCGAGTGTTTCGATCGCCCAATTTTATTTGTAGACGATGAAAGCATTAACACCGCCTATACAATATCTGCTAATTCACTACAAAGATGTTTGAAATTTGCTTTACCTTATCTGAACCCAGGCTCATCTACAATCACCCTCACTTATGCTGCATCNACGAGGCATGTTCCATCATATGGAATAATGAGTATGGCAAAAGCTGCATTGGAGTGTTGGACTAGAGAATTAGCATGCCATCTCGGGCCGGAGGGCCATCGAGTGAATTCAATATCAAGCGGTCCGATTAGAACTATTGCTGCAAGCGGGATTCCTGGTTTTGAGAATATACTAGACCACGTTGCTGCTAATTCTCCACTGAGAAGAAATGTCACGCAATCCGATGTTGCTGGTTGCACCACTTGGTTGGCTAGTCCTCTATCTGCTGGAGTTACTGGCCAATGCATACACGTTGATGCAGGTTATTCGATTACGATGGTTCCGTCTAGTATAATGGGTGAGTGAGCGCATGTCTATTACAACCAAGGATGGAAAAAAAGTAGACGGTTTAAACCAGGCTCCGTTCGAGCCGATCGCTGTAATTGGCATGGCAGCATTNATGCCAGATGCAACATCAATAGAGGAGTTTTGGCAGAATATTATAGATGCGCACGTTTCGATTAAGGAGGTTCCAAAGGACCGATGGGACCCTGATATTTACTGGGAAAATGGTACTCCTGGAAACGTAAGTGAAGGTAAAACCTACTCAAAGATTGGAGGTTTTGTTGAAGGCTATGAATTTGACTGGAGGCGCTGGAGACAACCACCAGGAAGNCTTCCGCAAATAGATCCTTGTCAATTATGGGCGGTTACCGTTTCGGCAGATGCCATTGAAAATGCAGGCTATGGAGATGGCGGTAAAACTCTGGATCGCTCACGAACCGGAGTTATTTTCGCTAATGCTTTGGGCGGCGAGAATAGATCAGAATCCAACATACGTGTGTATAGTGCAGAGATGAGAAAAATTGCAATTGATAACGGAGCAACTCCCGCACAAGCCGATGCTATGGTCGAAAAAATGTGCGAAGGAAAGCCAAGAATAGACGAGGATACGATGCCAGGTGAACTAGCAAATGTAGTAAGCGGTAGAGTTGCTAACTTGCTAGACCTNCAAGGTCCTAATTATTCCACAGATGCAGCATGTGCGTCTTCTATGGCTGCATTACTTGATGCCTGCCGTCTTTTGCAGACAAGGCAGGTCGACACAATGTTAGCAGGAGCAACAGATCGCTGTATGGAGGCCCCAACCTACGCAAAGTTCAGTGCAATAGGCGCTTTGTCTCCGACTCATTCTACGCCATTTGACGCTAAGGCGAATGGATTCGTTATGGGGGAAGGCGCTGGAGTGCTGCTGCTGAAGAGATTATCAGATGCGATGGAAGATGGTGATGACATAAAAGCGGTCATTCGAGGAGTCGGCGGGTCCTCGGATGGAAGGGGGAAGGGAATAACCGCACCTAGCCAGCGAGGCCAAGTTCAAGCGGTCAGCAGAGCATACGCACAGGCAGGTTACGATCCCTCTAGTGTCGAGCTGGTGGAAGCACATGGTACATCAACAAAGGTAGGGGATGCTACTGAATTGTCCACCCTTTCCTTATTGTGGACAGGACTTGACGGAGGCGACCACATAGCNGTTGGTTCTGTTAAAAGTCAAATCGGACATCTGAAAGCCGCAGCAGGAATTGCTGGAATAATGAAAGCCTGTAACGCGGTCTATCACGCTACAATCCCTCCAAGTGCAGGCTTTGTCAATCCCAATCCAACAGTAGAATGGGACCAGATACCATTCTTTGTACCAACAAAGGCTCTAGATTGGGCCAAGCCAGAAAATAACCCTCGACGAGCAGGAATCTCAGCATTTGGATTCGGGGGAACAAATTTCCACGTTACTTTAGAAGAATACGTACCTGATTACCATGCCATAGTCGCAGCAGAATGGAAAGGCAGATGGGAATTATACGCTGGGACAAATGCAACCTCTAACTTGGAGGCCTCAATGACTCACGAGGAATTAAAATCCATAGAAGGCGGACTGCTCTTAATTTCAGGAGACAATATCGCGGAGGTCAAATCTAAATTGTCAGACATCGCATTCGAAGGTTCGAATTTCGATGATGATCCAAATGGAATACGCCTATCTTTTACTCTACAAGATTACTGGTCTTTCAAAACTAGCGACACGGTTAGGATGTCAATTTCTGCAACCTCATGGGCGGAATTTTTCAAGCGCCAAGAATTGGCACTCAAGACAATTGAGGACCCCACTAAATGGGGTTTCTTGATGAGTCAAGGAATACTTCTTAGCGATAAACCAGCCTTNCCACAGGAGGCAAAAGTAGCCCATATGTATCCTGGTCAAGGCAGCCAGTATGTAGGTATGACATACGATCTCAACACGCGTTATACCTCT
This sequence comes from Methanobacteriota archaeon, assembly GCA_002720115.1. Taxonomy (GTDB): domain Archaea; phylum Thermoplasmatota; class Poseidoniia; order Poseidoniales; family Poseidoniaceae; genus MGIIa-K1. The sequence goes on along the minus strand of PBGS01000007.1, from coordinate 15,744 downwards.
GTAGGGAAAGTATGGGAAAAAGCGGACGTCACTATGATCGACATTTTAGATGGTGAGACTTTNTCTTCATTTGTTCTGCGAGAAAATCTTTCGGATGAAGAAAAGAAAGAGGCAGAGTACAAGTTGAAGCAAACAGAATATACTCAGCCCGCCATGTTGACTGCAGATTTGGCAATTGAGGCTGCCCTAAATGCCCACGGACATTATCCAGATATGGTTGCAGGTCATAGTCTGGGAGAGTACGCAGCACTGATGAGCGCTGGGATACTTGACATGGATGGTGCACTGAGAGCCGCTGCCGCCCGCGGAACAGAAATGGGCAGTGTTGAGATTGAGGACAAAGGTCTCATGGCAAGCGTAACTGCGCCTTATGAGCGAATTGCTGAAATTCTCGAAGAGGTTGACGGATATGTAATCGCTGCGAATAAAAATTCTCCAAAGATGACTGTAATCGCAGGAGAAACGGCGCCGGTTAAGGATGCGATGTCACGATTTGAAGCTGAAGGTTTCCAAAGCGTCGCTCTCGCAACAAGTCATGCTTTCCATTCCAGAATTGTTGCTCCAGCCAACGAACCTCTGCGTAGATTTTTGGAAAACTTGGAGGTAAATTGGCCATCTATCCCAATCACGAGTAACGTTGACGGTGGTTGGTATCCCGAAGATGATGGAGGCGATTCGAAAGCGGCAGCTTTGTCCAAACTGGCTCCACAGATGGCATCTAGCGTTGAATGGACTACCCAAATCAATACGATGTACGATGCTGGAGCAAGGTTATTTTTGGAGGTAGGCCCCAAGCGAGCTCTTACTATGTTTGCTTCACAAATATTGGAGGGTAAATCTGCAATTCCAATAATGACCAACCATCCAAAAGCGGGCGGTATTGCAACCTTCCTTACAGCACTAGGAACGCTTGCTTTAGCGGGTAGAATGCCATCGTGGCCTGCCCCGAATAGCTCTGAATTAACTGAAGCTTTCAGAGCAGGTCCAATAGAAGCAAAAACCATTTCTGTTAGGCCAGTAACACCATTGCGACAAAGAAGCAAACCTCTACCGAGTAATGGAGAGACACCTGCCGTACAGCAAGTACCAACCACAACAGAAACCTACGTCGACCCTGATGTTGCGAAGAAAGCACTTGTTGGCGAATTGATCGCTTCCAAGACAGGTTATCCTGCGAAATTCTGCCAAGGTAACGTAGACCTGAGAGAAGTGCTTGGCATGAATGAATCCCAAATTCAGGACGTAGTTACTGAAGTTCATGCAAGATGCAGTACTGACCCAGACTGGGATATTTCGGTAGCAAAAACCCCTACTGATATTACCCGTTGGATTACATCTGCACCATCAGTTCAGAAAACTAAACACATTTTGAGGGCTGATTATGGGATGGAAGATCCGTTTGTCATCACCGGTATCTCTCTAGGGTTGCCAGGAGGCAATAGGGTCTTCGATCAAGATAACTTCGAAAAACTAGTCAGAGGAGAAACCTGCATTACAGAGATTAGTGATGACTACAAGCAAAGACTGCTCGACAAGAACATTGTAAGATTGATCAAGGGAAGAGACGGCAGTGTTGGAATGGAGGCCGCTAAGGAATTTGGAGACATTCCTCAACTTGCTGGTTTGAAATCAGCATTTGACCCAGAAGAAGAATTTGGAATTGAAGCAAAGATTGCGGCCGCATGGGACATAACTACCCAGTTAGCATGCGCAGCAGGTTTGATTGCGCTAAGAGATGCAGGAATCCCTCTCACTCCGGTNGAACAGATTGGAAAAGGTGGTTTGAGATTGATTAGGTCTTGGCAGATGCCTTCTTCCTACAGAGATCGTACTGGAGTCGTCTTTGCATCCTGTTTCGCTGGACATCAGATGGCGGCTAAGCATGCAAAAATGGATGGCGATGATGGCGAAGGAAGATTCGACCGGAGGTATCTTTTCCAAATATTGAATATGGGTCACTCACAATTNGCTCAACACGTNGGTATTCGCGGTCCAAATACTACCATTAATTTGGCATGCGCATCTGCAACAGCAGCCTTTGGTGTTGCAGAGGACTGGTTGGTTAACAACCGATGCGACAGAGTGGTAATAATCTCCGCTGACGATGTGACTGGGGATGATTTGTGGGAATGGATTGGCTCAGGATTTGCTGCTAGTGGTGCAGCATCTACTAACCGAGTGGTCGAAGAAACAGCGCTACCTTTCGACAAGAGGCGAAATGGCCTGATTTTAGGTATGGGGGCAGCCGCCTTCGTCGTAGAAAGAAAATCAGAATCTGATGCGAGAGGAGTAAATCCAATGGCACAGTTACTTGGAACTCAAATCTCTAATTCAGCATATCACGGGACTCGTTTAGATGTAGAACATGTCGCACAAACAGTGAATCAGTTTGTTGTTGAGATGGAAGAAAAATGGGGCTTTGATAGGCACGAAATTGCCCCAAGGACTGCTTTCTTTTCTCATGAAACGTATACTCCAGCTAGAGGTGGCTCTGCCCAAGCAGAAGTAAAGGCACTTCGTCAGACCTTTGGCGCAAGCACAGACTCTCTTGTTATTGCTAACACAAAAGGTTTCACAGGGCATCCTATGGGAGTCGGAATTGAAGACGCATCCATGTTTTATGGACTATTGACAGGAAGAATTCCACCAATTGCCAATCATAAGGAGGTCGACCCCGAGTTAGGTAATCTCAACCTCTCAAAGGGTGGAGATTATCCAAATCTAGAGTACGGAATGAGGTTTGCAGCAGGGTTTGGAAGTCAAATAGGATTATCTCTGGTTAAGAAATATAACTTCAATGGTGAAAGAATCGATAGGAACAAGTTACTTGCTTGGAACCAATCACAGGCTGGTACATCTAATGTTGAATTACGTATTCTGAAGAATAAACTTGTATCATACGTGGATGGTGATAATAATCTTCATGGCGGAATTCAAGGAGAGGAGTATGCAACTCCTTCATTGAAATCTTCAGCCTCATCGCCTCCTCCTGTCATCAAACAGGCTCCAGAACCAGAACCGTCTGCGAAAGCCGCTAAAGTATCGGTTTCAGCCCCTACTCCACAAACTTCTGCTTCTAAACCAATTGATGGCGACACAACACAGATTGTAATTCAGGTTGTAGTAGAGCATACTGGGTATCCTGCGGATTTCGTAGAATTAGACCAAGACCTGGAGGGTGAATTGGGAATTGATACAGTAAAACAAGCAGAGATAATGGCAGATATCAGAGAGAAGTTTGGCTTGCCAGTGGACGAGGATTTCGTACTGGCAGATTATCCCACACTTAATCACATGATTGAGTATATTCACGTTATGAAAGGCGGCAAGTCTGCAGAATCTATGCCTGCCGCCACTAAACCAGCACAGCATCCTGAGAAAGAGGAAAAACTCGAATCTACGGTTAACCAAAACGAACTACAAAGTCCAGTAGCAGTAGCAAATGTTTCGGATGCTGGCGATATTCAACCTAAATTAATAGCAGTAGTTGTAAAACACACTGGATATCCAGAAGATTTCATTGAAATGGACCAAGACTTGGAAGGCGAGTTAGGCATTGATACAGTCAAGCAGGCTGAAATTATGGGTGATGTCAGGGAAATATTCTCACTCCCCGTGGATGAAGACTTCGTTCTAGCCGATCATCCCACTTTAAACCACTTCGTAGCGTATATCCAGAAAATGAAGGGTGGTGTTTCTAGCACCAGTATCGCAAATAAGCCAGCTAATGAAGCGATTGAGAACGCACAAGATGTTTCCAGTCCAGAACCCGTCCCTAGTGTTGAATCAACCAACACAGTCCCGGTGGTTTCCTTAAGCGATAGCGGGGACATTCAACCTAAATTAATCGCAGTAGTCGTTAAGCACACCGGATATCCAGAAGACTTTATCGAAATGGACCAAGACTTGGAGGGTGAATTAGGAATCGATACTGTCAAACAAGCCGAGATTATGGGTGATGTCAGGGAAATATTCTCACTCCCCGTGGACGAAGATTTTGTTCTATCCGATCATCCTACTTTGAATCACTTTGTGGCATATATTCAGAAAATGAAAGGCGATTTTGAATCTCCTGTTACAGTAACTTCGCCAGAGATGGATGACAAGATTGCTTCTGTCAATTTGGGAATGACAGAAATGGTGCAATCTCAGGTGCGTCGATGGCAGGTAGAGGTAGAGCCCTGTCCTGCCGTCGCTGAAGGCTTACCTATTGGAGGAACGATTGTTCTAACTCAGGATAGTTGGGGAGTAGCAGACGCGCTTGCAAGCAAACTCACTGAAAAAGGACTTGCTGTAGCAAAAATTGGGTTTGAATATGGGGCGAAATCAGTTACGGAGCAGGAAGAACTGTCTGGACACACCTATCGTGCAGATCCAGGAAATGAAGAACAAATCGCAGAGATTTGTTCGAGGATAAAGGATGTAGGCGGCATAATCCATTTGGCGCCACTATCTCTCACTGGAAGTTCATGGGAATCTGAAGGTGCGTCCAATCAAGTTAAGCTTGCAGCACAATCATGGTTCGGTCTTCTGAAAGGACTGGATGGTCAACTAGAAGCATTATCCTCGGGAATTGTAGGGAGCGTATCGGCGCTAGACGGACGACATGGTAATCGTGGAAAGAGATTCAATTCTCTCGCATGTGGAGCAAGTGGGGTCACGAAATCATATGCATTTGAAAGAGAAAATCTCCGATGCCGTGCTTTGGACTTACACCCTGAGTTAATTATAGATGCTGAAGGGGCTGCGGAGATAATTCAAAACGACATGTTCAACGCTGGAGGAGAGGTTGAGATTGGAATTGACAGAGACAGCCGCCGGTGGACTCTTGTGTGCTTTGCTGAGGACTTAGTAGAAGATATCAAGCCATTGAAGTCTGATGATTTGTGGCTGGTTAGCGGTGGCGGGTCCGGAGTTACGGCTGCTTCGATTATCGGTGTGGCCAACTCAAGCAAGAATTCTGGGGCGACATTTGTTCTTTTGGGACGTAGTAAACTAATCGAGGAAACATCGGATTGGTTGGGATGGGACGAAGACCAACTTAATGATAGGAAAATGGAACTTAGAGAACACTTGATTTCAGAATCAGAAAGCGGCAAGGTCACAATGGTAGAGTGGAACAATGCTTGGACTAAATTTACTAGGAGTATGGATATTTACCATACGATAAGTGAAATTGAAGCTTCTGGTAATTACGCGGAATACCATTCTGCAAACGTAACTGATGCGAAATCAATCGCTACAGCTGTTGCTAACAGAAAAGTGACGGGTATTGTGCACGGTGCAGGATTAGAAGAATCTAAACTCGTGGCAGATAAGTCTTGGAATACATTTGATTTGATTGTTAGAGTAAAGGTAGATGGCTGGAAAGCGCTTTGCGCATCTGCGAGCGATTCTCTACGATTTGCTTGTGCGTTTACTAGCGTTGCGGGTAGGTTCGGTAATGGAGGACAAACCGATTATGCTGCTGCTAATTCTATACTAGATGCAGAGATGGCTAGATTAACCGCTAATTCTGAGTGTAGAGCCGTCGCAATAGGTTGGACCGGTTGGAGGGATGTTGGAATGGCAACCCGTGGCTCAATAGAGGCTGTTTTTGAATCAGCAGGAATTGAGACTTTATCAGTAGAGGATGGAGTTCAAATCTTTGTTGGAGAAGCACTTGCTGGCGGGAAAAGGAGGGTACTAGGTTGTGGCTCTCTCGGGTTGATGGATCGCTTTGATTCTTTCAGGGAAGCGCCATTGAAATTACCTATCGAGATGGTTGAGTCTATCGCAGACCCACGTCGCTTCCCTATGATTGACAAATTAATACAACTAGATGAGGGTAAATCACTAATTTCACAGTGTACGTTATCTGTTCAGGACCATCCATTCTTGAGCGATCACTCAATCGATGGAGTTCCGTATCACCCAGGCGTTATGGCCATGGAGATGTTTGCTGAAAATTCTCTACTCTTGTTGCCAGGTCATTGTTTAGCTGGTTTCGAAGATGTTACTTTCGGTCTGCCGGTAAAGATAATGAAGGCTTCAATGACGGTCCGCGTCGAGGCTGAATTAGTAAACAGCAAAGGGGATTTGCGTTGGGTTAAATGCAGGTTGGTTTCAGATTTAGTGAATTCAAAGGGAGAGGTATTTGGTGAGCCTAGACTACATCATGAGGCCAAGGTAAGGCTAGTTGCAAGATGCGACGACATATGTCCATTCCTAGAAAATGAGGTAGAATCTATACCTGCAATTGGCACTCCACCTGACGGAGAANTAGAACATCATTCCAGTTTCATTTACTTGAGATATTTCCATGGACCACGATTCCAATCTCATGGAGGGGTTTTACGTGGAATTGAAGACGGCGTTGACGGAATAGCACTAATGCGCCATCAGTTACCTGCTACAGACCAATTCGCACTAGAAAGTGATGGTGAAGAGGTTCTGTTAGATGCCCTTCCAATGCTGATTGAAGCAGGATTCCAAAATGCTGGTCTGTCAGCCATGGAAAGCGACGGCTATTCCAGTCTACCTATAGGTATTGAATGGTCTACAATGCTCCGTGTACCTGAACCAGAAGAACGGCTTAGAGTTCGCTCTGTGAAGGTTGGTTCAGAAGACTCGGGGGTTACTATACATGACGTGGTAATTGTAGGCGATGACGACGCTCCTGTACTATCTTTGAAAGGCCTCAGGCTCAAAGCCATGGGTGAAGTGCCAGAAGAACANCGGTTTAGTCTACAGAGGTGAAAAGATGGAGATAATGGACTCGATAGAGGGTCCTCGTATGTTGTTGGCAAAGATGCCAATAAGGGATTGTATTAGCAAATTCTCAGAAGACATTCCTAGAGCTTCTCCTAAGCGCCGATTAGATCACAATTCGGGCAGATTACTATTGGAATATTGCTTAAATCATTGGAAGTTACCAACTGACCTTATTGAAGTGCTNAGGACTGAGCATAGGGCTCCGTACCTATCATGGATAAATGGGGTGTGGAGAAATGAGCCTTTGCCGGGAATCAGTATTGGCCATTGCGAGGGCTGGGCTGTCTGTGCAATCATCGAGCCTGGTTATTGGATTGGTATTGACGCTGAGAAAGAAAATCGGCAAATTCAACCCAATGCTTTCGACATGATGGCCAAAGGTGATGAGTTAAATTTTCTAATTGAAAATTCAAAAANGGCAATTGAAATCTGGACCGCAAAAGAAGCGGTTCAAAAGGCTGAAAAATTAGGAATGAATCTTAATCCGAGAGACATCAATTTAGCAAATTACAATGTCAAATCATTTGTTTCTGACGAATTGATGGTGTCTGTTTGTTGGAGAGGTGCAGGTGAAAATCCTAGAACACCGGAAGACGATTTGTTAGATGCAACAGCTAAAGCAATGAGAGAGAACCCCGACTTTTCTATTGGATGTAAAACAACAAGGAATAACATCTGACAGGCAACACAGTGTTTGATTAATGAGATATTACACAGGGGTTAGTATGGACAAAGGGCTGTGGAAGTGGATTTCATCCTCTGCCATTGTCGCATCGATGTGCTGTCTGCCTTCAGTTGTCATGGTTATGTTTGGACTAGCATCGGTCTCTACAGCCGCAGCACTCTCAGACACCCTTTATTGGGGTAAAGACGGATATTGGTGGTTTAGACCGACTGTGTTAGCATTAGCAGCAATCATGGTTGCGATAGGCCTAGTTTCTTATTTCAGGAATCAAGGAGTCTGTACCTTAGATGATGTAAANCGAGAAAGACAGAAAGTAATCAATATNTCTCTCTTAGCTTTCACAATCGCAATACTCGGCTATCTTTTCTTTAATTATGTAGTCTTAGAGATACTCGGTATCGCTGTTGGGCTTCCATGGGAAGACGACGCCTTCTGGAATTAGTAGTAGGCTGCCCAAACGTACAATCCAGATAGCATAGCGATAGGGACCAAATAGTACAAAACTCGAATAATAGGTGATTTTGTGTCTATCTTCTTGTCCAGAAGATCATCATCTGAAACTGCTGCTTGTCCTATACTGGCAAGTAATTCTCCAATTGCATCCACCATTGTATCACAATTCGTTTAGGTTGCGGATATCAGGTGTTTGGTCTGCAATGATGAACTCAAGCATGGCAGCCCACATTACGAATTCCATGCTCTTCTCCAACTCTTCTTGTCCACCAACNTCCTCAATCATGTTGTCTAATGTATCTGTTGGGGAATGGTATGCTGAATAGTCTTCATCGTAAGCACCAAGATGGAAAATCGTTTGAGCACCCAATTCTCTGAAGGTTACGTGGTCTGAACGCCCAAAGGTGTCTTCGTGCACATCGAAGACTAGGTCTTCATGTTCATCCCAATGCTGGTCACATCCAGCGCCGTATGTACCGTCAATTCGCAAATTCATTGGCGCTTTCATAACGTTACGATGAACGTGGTCCAGGACATTTGTAATTGCAACGTCCTGCACGTCAGGGTTCAAATCAGGCCCGGACCATGCGTGGTAGGGGAATGGTTCGCCTACTCCGTTTTTCTTTGCAGGCCAAGACATGCCCATCATATCCATATTGATGTAGAACTCTAATTCTTTGTCATGTGGTAAGCAGTAGTCGCATTGGTTATTNGCAAAAGCGTTTGAGCCGCGTAATCCTTCCTCTTCGCTTGACCATAATGCAAGGAAAGTGTCACACTCGAATGTTAAGTCTGCAAAGGCCCTTGCGTACAGCAACATAGCAACAGTGCCTGCTGTATTGTCATATGCACCCTCGTAGGTGCCGCCGCCTGGAGGTCCTCCTGGTGGAGCAATATCCATATGGCCACCCATACCTTGGACACAGTTGTCATTTCTTCCCTGTTTCCAGGCGATAACGTTCAGGCTTTCAGGCTGGGCAAGGTTACCGTGATCGGTGACACGCAGAAGGTGTGTTTCATACCCTAGCCCCTCAAATTGGCCTTTGAAATATTCAGCCGCTCTTTCAAAGAAACCATTCCCAGCACCCATCCATCGGTTTACATATCCACCACATTTTGTTGTGTCTGTACATACACTGGTAATGTAGTCAATCTTTCTAAACCATTCTTCACCATTTACNATTGGGGTTCCTTCAGTAGTACTTACTTTCAGGACTTCAGACTGACCATTGTCAGACATGAAGGTGATATTTACCTCAGTTACGTATGGGGTTGTAAGTATTTGACCGAATATGGTTTTGTCCTCTACCATCACANTGTGACTANCAACATAAGTCCCATTTATGAAAATCATAACGTCAGGTTCAGTTGCGATAGCATTACCTTTACCTTCAAGCGTAAAGTCATGAAACTCGCCGGAACGTAGNACTGCATCTTNAGGGTCGACATAGTCGATTTGGAAAGATTCAGCAGGTTCGATTTGATTTTCCGCCTCGTCTTCACCAAAGCAACCTGCTAATGGTGCAATTAGGAAAAGAGTGGTCAGAACGAAGGCCGATACTCTGCGACTCATGCGCTTCGCGCATATTCCCAACCTATTCAAGATATGGGACTGTTGACATAATCTAGGTTATTGGTTAAATCAATCCAATCTTCTGGTATGTGTAGCCGGAGATTATATTTTACAAGGCCAGTANTGGATTACATGCAAGCGGGCCGACCCCCAACCCAGCAAGTAATCGTAGGACAACCAGGGCAGGTAACTTATGTCAACCATCAAGGCATGCCCGTGGGTAGTACTGTTGTAATGGGAGGATTCCCTGCCACATCCGCCCAATTGGCACTAATCTTGTCTATTGTATCGATATTTGTTGGCGGATTTTGCTTGGCAATTCCTGCACTGATTATTTCTCAGAATGCGCTAAAAGTAACCAATATGTATCCTGGGCACCCTGACGCCGGTTCAGCTCAAACCGCGAGGGTTATCTCAATGGTGGTCATTGGGCTTTACCTCATTATATTCATACTCTACTTTGCATTATTTGCAGCAATAGCGTCCAATGCATAGAGTTAGAATTTTGTCTTANTGAGATAGTTTTTAGCCCATAAATCAAGAAAACGACATCTTTTCTTGCAATGGTTGGATTTCCATTGGGAGTGTAAAGTGTTAATTTTAGTGAAAAAAAACATTCGCTTATAACCCCACCTTCATCTGATAGTATTATGAATAGAGTTCTAACATTCATGATGATTACCGTGCTTATTGCTTCTGCATATCCGTTGCAGGTGAGTGCGGACGCTAGCGAAGATATACCTACAAATGCCGAGGGAACTGGAGTACATGCCTCTCTTGTTGCTGCACTGAACCATGTTGATTTGATTTCAACTCTTGAAGGGACAGGACCATTTACGCTGTTTGCTCCAACAGATCAAGCATTTGCAGATGCGGGAATTGACCTAGCTAATTTCCAAACAGCAGAGGAAAATTCAACACTGTCCGATATCCTACTCTACCACGTGATATCTGGTTCCGTCGCTTCGAATGCGATTACCGATGGAATGGTCGCTACAATGGTAAACGGCGACAAAGCGAAATTCGGGTTAAACAATGGTGTAGTTACAATCGGTACGGCAACAGTAACAACCGCGGATGTCCAAGCNTCAAACGGTATTATTCACGTCATCGACCAAATACTAATGCCTCCAGAGGACATTCCAGCAACCGCCTCCCTCACAGGCATCCATAACTCTCTGGTGTCTGCAGTATTACAGGCAGGCCTCCTAACTACATTAGAAGGAACAGGACCGTTCACTGTGTTCGCCCCAACNGACCAAGCATTCAGTGATGCTGGAATTGACTTAGCTTCTCTAGACAACCCTCAAGGTAATGCGGTTCTAGAAGACATTTTGCTGTANCACGTTGTTTCGGGTGAAGTCATGTCAACCGATGTAACGGAATGTATGGAAGCAGATTCAGCAAATGGTCAACCTCTAGCATTCAAAATCGACGACGGTGTCATGGTAAACGATGCAAATGTTACTATGGCTGACGTAATCGCTAGCAACGGAATAATTCACGTAATCGACAAGGTTCTNACTCCTACAGACAGNCCTAATGACATTCCAAGAACAGCTCAATGCACCGGTGTGCACGACTCATTGGTTGCAGGTGTAATTCAAGCAGAACTCCTTGAAACACTACAAGGGCCGGGTCCGTTCACAATATTCGCCCCGACCGATCAAGCATTTGCTGACGCTGGAATAGATCTAGCAGCATTGGATAATCCCTCAGGAAAGCAGACCCTTTCTGATATTCTTCTGTACCACGTTGTATCTGGAGAGGTACCAGCAAGCAACGTTACAGAATGCATGACTGCCACCGCAGCTAACGGACAAACCCTAGCGTTCACAGTAGGTAGCGGCGTAATGGTCAACGATGCAAATGTCACTGTNGCNGACGTTAACACCAGTAATGGCGTAATCCACGTGATTGACAAGGTCCTAACACCTTCTGACTCTCCAAATAACATACCAAGAACTGCTCAGTGTACAGGTATACACGACTCACTGGTTTCTGCAGTAGTACAGGCTGAGTTACTAGAAACATTGCAAGGACAAGGTCCATTCACAGTGTTTGCACCAACAGACCAAGCCTTTGCCGATGCAGGGATAGACTTGGCAGCACTAAATACTCCTGAAGGTAAGCAGACCCTTTCTGATATTCTTCTATACCACGTTGTTTCTGGTAACGTACCATCAAGCGCTCTCTCAGATTGCATGACTACAACTGCTGCAAATGGCCAAACATTATCCTTCAACNTAGGTTCTGGAGTANTGGTAAATGGNGCNAATGTTACACTAGCTGATGTTGAAACCAGCAACGGAGTAATCCATGTTATTGACAAAGTATTGATGCCAACTGATACGCCAAATGACATNCCAAGAACAGCTGAATGTACTGGAGTTCACAATTCTCTGGTTTCGAGCATTGTCCAAGCCGAGTTACTTGCAACGCTGCAAGGAGACGGTCCTTTCACTGTATTTGCCCCAACAGACCAGGCATTTACAGATGCTGGAATCGATCTAGCAGCGCTAGATACCCCGGAAGGGAAGCAAACACTTAGCGACATACTGCTCTATCACGTAATTGATGGAACAGTNCCTGCGGCTAACGTTAGCGATTGTATGTCTGCTACGACCATCAATGGAAATCCTCTATCCTTTACGGTAGGAGCCACNGTTATGGTGAATGGTGCTACTGTTACGGCGACTGATGTCGCAACTAGTAATGGAATAATTCACGTCATTGATAAGGTATTGATGCCAACACCAACTCCTAACGATATACCAAGAACGGCACAATGCACAGGGGTTNATAATTCACTTGTGGCAGCGGTAATTCAAGCCGAATTGTTAGAGACACTGCAAGGAGATGGGCCATTCACAGTTTTCGCTCCTACAGACCAGGCATTTACAGACGCTGGAATCGATCTTGCAGCGCTAGATACCCCGGAAGGGAAGCAAACTCTTGCTGATATCTTGACTTACCACGTCGTATCNGCAAATGTTCCATCTTCGAGCGTAACCGATTGTATGGATGCAACAGCAGTCAACGGACAAACCCTTTCCTTCATGGTAGGTGATACAGTTATGGTAAACGATGCAACAGTGACGATTGCTGATGTACAAACTAGTAACGGAGTAATTCACGTAATCGACAAAGTTCTGTCTCCAACAGATACACCGAACGATATAGCGCGGACTGCACAGTGTACAGGTATACATTCATCATTGGTGGCAGCACTTGCTCAGGCAGAATTGGTAACAACGCTACAAGGCGAAGGTCCATTTACAGTCTTTGCACCAACCGACCAAGCGTTCACTGACGCAGGCATCGATTTGGCAGCACTTGACACACCAGAAGGGAAGCAAACCCTTGCAGACATTCTATTGTACCATGTTGTGATGGCTGATGTTCCTTCCTCCGATGTACTAGAATGTGGTAGTGCGACTGCTGCTAACTCTCAACCGCTAGCTTTCACGGTTACTGCAGATTCTGTTATGGTCAATGATGCAACAGTTACTATGCCAGATGTAGCCACAAGTAATGGCGTCATTCACGTCATAGACAAGGTTTTGATGCCAACAGATGCGCCAAATGACACTGTCAGAACTGCAATCTGCTCCGATGTTCACACANCCCTTGTTGCTGCATTAGTTCAAGCAGAATTAGTTTCAGCACTCGAAGGTGATGGGCCGTTTACNGTATTTGCCCCAACCGACCAAGCATTCATTGATGCAGGTATAGACCTCGCGTCACTGGACACACCTTCTGGTAAAGAAAATCTGACGAATATTCTGACATACCACGTGTATTCTGGAATGATAAAAACAGGAGATATGGTCAGTGGCATGCAATTACAGATGTTAAATGGTGATAATATCACTATATCCGCAAATATGCAGGTAAATGGTGTATCAATAAGCGGTGGAAATATCCTAACTTCAAACGGTGTCATACACGTAATTGACACCGTTCTAATTCCACCNGTGGAAGAAGTGATAGAAGAAGACGATGATGAGGAAACTTCGAGTGATTCAGCATCCTCATCTGACGACGAAGATGATGGGGACTGGATGATTTACTTGTATGTTGGAATCGGGATCTTTATTGTAGCTGGTGTGGCAGGACTTTTATTCATGCGCAGAGGAGAATCTGACGGAGATATCTCGAAGGAATTCAATCAAGGAGGCATGGCTTCGCCTATGCAATCTGGTGGTGGTACAATCTTCACCGCGCAACCTACCACAACACAAGCCGCAGCTACCAACTACACCGCTCAAGCACAGACAACATATGAGCCACAACCGGTGGTATCAGAGCCGGTTTACCAGCAACCTCTGCCAGTACAACCTGCTGTCGTTGAACCGCAGGTGTTGCAACAGTGGACAGATGAAAATGGCCACACATGGCGTCAGATGGACAATGGGACTATGCTATGGTGGAATGGCACAGACTGGCAACCCGCCGCTTGATGCCTAAAATTTGCACAAGCCTCCCCTGCAAAAGGGGAGGCTTTGCAAAACAATAATCCCTCTAACTCGAAATTAGACCCTTTTGACTCTTAGACAGGACTCTTCAGGATAGCGTGAATCATATACACATTGCTCCAATTTTTCCAGCCGCTTTGCAATTTCGTTCAACAGTCTAATCATCTCTTGTTCAGCCCAATCTGACATGGAAATTCGTTTGTGATTGAGGTATTTAATNCCCTTGCAGTACAACTGAGGTTCATCTAGGCAGGACTAAATAAAACGTCCTAGATTTCAGGNTATGGGCCAGAAACTGCTNGCGTCAATAATCATTTTCTTGATGTCAGTCTCAGTCTTACCGACTTTCAGCAATCATGATTTGATATCGGNGGGCGAAGAATCAATCAAGCATTTTTCACANAGCAGTTCACAAACTACAGTGGTTGATACTTTGGACAATGTGGGTGCTCAGTCCGATTTAGCATTAGATTCACAAAATAATGTACACATTTCATATCGAGATTCGACCAACGGCGTATTGAAGTACGCTTCTTTTGATGGAATTTCATGGAATACCACAGTAGTGGATGATTCTAACAATGTGGGATTCTCAACCTCTATTGTTCTNGACTCAAGTGACCATGTTCACATTTGCTACTTTGATGATACGAATAGCGATCTGAAGTACGCATATTTTGACGGTGAAANTTGGAACATAAGCGTAGTTAGCAATATGTCAGATATGGACAATTCGTTATCCNTGGGAATAAGCAGTGATGATAGGTTGCATCTGGTTTTTTATCATCACATAGACTATAACACTCCCAACATCAAGTACGCCGTTTATGATGGTGAATCATGGGACATTTCGGGTATATCCAGTGGAACGACCTCTGGCCAGACAATTTCGTTAGTTGTAGATTCAAACGATGATTTGCACGTTACATACACTGGGAGTGGGCTATCGTACGGTTACTTCAATGGAACCGACTGGCAATTTTCCTCTGCAGCAGCTAGGGGTTACCTGAATTCTATTGCAGTTGCAGATAATGGTAGAATATACATCTCACATAGCTCAGGTTCAAGTTGGCACGGACATTCTGTAGACGTTGCAATGTTTGATGGAAATAATTGGACAACTCTACCTGCTCCTCCATACAATGATGACCAGTCGCGACCTAGTGCAATTAGTACCGATTCCAATGGCAATGCTCACATTGCTTACTACACAGGTTGTGGTGATTACTATCCATACGGATGTGACATTCGCTACGCAGCTTACAACGGCTCAGACTGGCAATCGTATCAAATCGAAACTAGGGTAAGAGAAAATGGGAGAAGTAGTCCTTCTGAGCTATCAATGGTAATTGATTCCGAGGATTACGTTCATCTTTCATACAAGAATATGCTAGATGAAGAATTAATGTATGCTAACACAATTGTCGATTTTGATATGGATGATGTAAGGGACAAGTTCGATGACTGTCTTGGAGTTTTAGGAACCTCTCAACATGATAGAGCAGGTTGTCCTGATGCTGATGGTGATGGATACTCAGACCCCAGTGATGATTGGCAATTAGCTGACGGTGCCGATGCTTTCGTAAATGAGCCAACTCAATGGGCTGATTCGGATGGTGATGGATACGGAGACAACCCGGAAGGAGAGAACCCTGATATGTTTCCAGAGAATCCAAATTGGTGGTTAGATTTGGATAGGGATGGAGTTGAGGACGGCCTCGACGATGATATTGATGGTGATGGAGTAAACAATGATTTGGATGCATGGCCGACGGATTTCACCAGAGGCGTAGACACCGACG
>PBGS01000006.1 GCA_002720115.1 Methanobacteriota archaeon | reverse complement strand
TTTATCAACAGGTCATATTTGTACAGGATCAACAACTTTAAGCACTCCTGGTCAATCAACCGTAAGAGTAAACAGTATATTAGTTGCACGACAAACTGATCCTACCGTATCACACCCATTTCCACCTAATCCACCATGTGCACCACACGTTGCAAAAGTAAATGTAGGTTCTTCGACAGTTAGAGTTGCAGGTTTACCGATTGCAAGAATAGGTGATAGTGCTGATCAAGGTGCAATGACCAGCGGTTCTAACAATGTATTCGCAGGATAGATATAAATAGTATTATGGCAATATATGACGCTACACAAACTAACAATTCAAGCAGATCAGTAAAAAAGTATAGTGATCTAAATTTGAATTTTACTAAAAATCCAGCAACAGGTGATGTTGCTAGATTAACTGATATTGAAGCTGTTAAAAGATCAGTTCGTAATTTAATTATGACAAATCAGTTTGAGAGACCTTTTCATCCAGAATTAGGTTCATCTGTTAGAGCATTATTATTTGAACCAATAACACCTCTTAATGCTGTGTTATTGGAAGATAGAGTGAGAGAGGTAATTATTAATTTTGAACCAAGAGCATCCGTAGGTTCGGTTCAAGTATTTGATGAGATAGATAATAATAGATATAAAGTTATAATTAATTTTACAGTTATTAGTACATCCGAAGATGTAACAATTACAGAATTTTTACAAAGGCTAAGATAACATGGCAAGCAAATTAAATATTTCACAATTAGATTTTGATGCTATAAAAGCAAACCTAAAACAATTTTTATCAAACCAAGATCACTTCAAAGATTATGACTTTGAAGGTTCAGGTATGTCCATACTATTAGATTTATTGGCATACAATACACACTATCTTTCCTACAATGCAAACATTTTAGCAAATGAAATGTTTATTGATACAGCAGATTTAAGAGACAGTATTGTTTCATTAGCAACGGCACTTGGTTATACGCCTAATTCAGCAAAGGCTTCTATAGCAGATATTAATGTTGTAGTAAATAATGCCACAGGCTCTAGCATCACAATGAATCCTGGTACACAATTTACAACGAGTGTTGATAATGTAAATTATAATTTTGTAACTATCGGTTCAAATACAATTACACCAGTTGATGGTGTTTATACATTTTCTAATTTAAAAATTTATGAAGGTACATATGTAACCTATAATTATACAGTTGATACTTCAGACGTTGATCAAAAATTTTTAATACAATCTAATAATGCTGATACTGCTACATTAACTGTTAAGGTACAAAATAGTTCTACCGATACGACAATTGCAACTTATACAAAAGCAACATCAATAACACAATTAGACTCGGAATCTAAAGTTTATTTTTTACAAGAATCCGAAGATGGTAAGTTTGAAGTTTATTTTGGTGATGGTGTAATAGGTAAAGCTGTAGAAAATGGTAACATAATAACTTTACAATATGTCGTTACAAATAAAGCAGCAGCTAATGGNGCTAAAAGTTTTGCTTTATCAGGAAATGTTGGTGGGTTTTCAGANGTNTCAATTACTGTAAANTCAAATGCAGCTGATGGTTCAGATGCTGAGACAAATGATAGTATAAGATTCAATGCACCAAGATCATATTCAGCACAAGATAGAGCAGTTACAGTAGAAGATTATAAAANAAAAGTAAAAGAATTATATGCAAACGCTCAAGCGGTATCTGNTTGGGGTGGTGAAGATGCTGAGGTGCCTTTCTATGGCAGAGTTTATATTTCGATACTGCCTAAAAGTGGTTCTAACCTTACTGAAACTACAAAAAGTAATTTAATTACTGAATTGAAAAAATTTTCAGTTGCATCGGTTACGCCAGAAATTATTGATACAGAAACAACAAATTTAATTTTAAATGTATCTGCTAAGTTTGATCAAAAGGTAACAACAAAATCATCCGATACTTTAAAAACAGATATAACAACCACACTAACAAATTACAATACAAATACATTACAAAAATTTGATAGTATCTTTAGACATTCAAAGTTAGTTGGATTAATTGACTCAACTGACTCAAGTATTTTATCGAATATAACTACAATTAAGTTAAGAAAACAATTTACNCCAACACTTAATAGTTCTACAAAATATACACTTAATTTTTCAAATGCATTATATAATCCACATTCTGGTCATAATATGGTTTCAGGTGGTATTTTAGAAACATCAGGTTTTAAAATAGATGGTGATGCTACAAATGTTTATTTCTTAGATGATGATGGTCAAGGTAATGTAAGAAGATATAGATTTGATGGATCCACTAGATCATATGCTAGTTCAAATCAAGGTACAATAGATTATTCAACTGGTCAAGTTATTATTAATTCTCTAAACATATCAAGTTTAGAAAACATTAGAGGTGCAACAACAACTGTATTAGAGGTTACTGTAAAACCAGACTCAAATGATGTAGTGCCATTAAGAAATCAGGTTTTATCAATAGATGTAGCAAACAGCACAGTTTCAGTTGAAGCTGATACACTAGTAGGTGGTTCAGCAAATGCTGGTATCGGATACACTACAACAAGTAGTTACTAAATGAGATGGCAACTTATAAGGATAAACTTTCACATTTAATTAATTCGCAAGTACCTGATTTTGTACTTGATGAACACCCACAGTTTTTGCAATTTGTAAAACTATATTATCAATTTTTAGAGTCAGCAGAATTAACACTAAAAGATATACAAGATCCAAATCATTTACAATTAGATAGTGCTGTTGACGCTGTAAACTTTTTTAATTTAGATGGTACAAACCAATTTAGTGATGATAGAGAAGATAGAATTTTACTTGAAGATTCAAGTATAGGTGATTTTACAAATGGTGAAACTATAACTGGTGAAACATCTGGCGCATCATCAACTATTTTAGTTGAAGATGTTGATGCTAACTCACGTTTATTTGTATCTCATCAAAATAAATTCATAGAGGGCGAGATAGTAACTGGTCAATCTTCAGGTGCAAAAGCCACTATTGAAAAATACAGAGGAAATCCTGTACAAAATATTCAACAACTATTAGATTATGCTAATACTGATAAAACTATACAAGGATTTTTAACAAAATTTAGAAACTCTTTTCTTTCTTCTATACCAGAAAATTTACATTCAAGTATTGATAAAAGAAAACTTATTAAAAATGTAAAATCACTTTATCGAGCAAAAGGTACTAAAAGAGCATCCGAAATATTTTTTAAATTATTATTTAACGAAAATGCTGAGATAAGATTTCCTAAAGAGAATATGTTGAGGGTCTCCGATGGTAAATGGGAGACAAGAACTATTTTACGTTGTATTGAAGTAGGTGATGTAGATGCAACTAATCTCATAGGACAAAAGATAACTCAAAAAGCTTCTAATATTGTAAATCAAGCAACAGCTGTTGTAGAGGATGTTTTTAAATTTATAATAGGTAGTACAACAATTGTTGAGTTAGTTTTAGGATTAGATTCAATCNATGGTACTTTTGTTGCAGGACAAAATATAACAGGTATAGATAACACAAACGAAGATGCTATAATTACAGCAACTGTTACAGGAATAATCGGTGACAAAACAATAACAAATGATGGCTCACTCTATAACTCAAATGACAAAATTACTTTAACTGCTGGTGGTACTGGTGCTTCTATTCAAGTCAATGATATAGGCCCAGGACAATTAGAAGAAATTATTATTGATAGTGGTGGTACANGATTTGAAATTGGCGATGTAGTTAATTTTAGTTCAGGTACAGCAACTGCAAAAGTATCAGTAGNAAATGGTGGTGTTACATTAGAAAGTGCAACAGGTACAGGACAACTTATATTAGAAGATGAAACACAAAGTGGTGATCCATATCATGGCGATAAAGTTGTGCAAGAAAGAGGAACAGGAACAGATGANATAACCGANATAAGACTTATAAATGAAGGTAGTAGTTTTAANCAACTTCCTATTGTTTCATCAATAACTGCATCATCATTTTTTTTGCCAATATCTACAATTACTGGAAGATTTAAAGTTAATACAACTATAACTGCTTCGAATGGTGCTACTGCTCTTGTGGTTGGCAATTATCAATCTACAAATAGATTACTTTTAAAAAATATAAGTGGAACTTTTCAGTCTTCAACAACAATAACTGGTTTAGACTTTGATGGTGTGACAACAATTACTGCAAATGTAACAGGTAGTATATCAGCAAAACAAGGATCAAGTGCCAAATTGTTACCATATGGNTCAGAAATAGGAAGAGTATTAACATTAAAAGTTATTGATTTTGGATTTGGTTATGAAAATTCGCCATCACCAACAATAGTTTTACCAACTTATTTACTAGTAACAAATATATCTGGAAGTTTTGTACAAGACGGTACAATTACTGATGGCTCTATAACTGCAACAATTGTTTCACTTGATACAGATACAAACGTATTAAAAGTAAAAGATGCAAGTGGTACATATACTGCAGGCTCAACTATAACTGCAAGTAATGGTGCAACTGCTACAATTAGTAGATTAGAACAAGCAACTGGTACTTTAGGCACTGCTGCTGTTGTAACATCTGAAGGTGAATTTATTAATGAAGATGGATGGGCATCAGAAAATACCATGAGGGTACAAGATAGTTTAATATACCAAGATTATTCATATATCATAAAAGTAGGTAGATCNATAGATGAGTGGAAAGATGCATACGTTAAAACATTACACCCATCTGGTTTTTTTGTTAGAGGAGAAATTGCAATTGAAAGTAGGGTTAGTGCTCAAATTAGTTTCATAACTGGTGAAAATACTGGCACAACCGAGATACTTAAAACTATGCTTACAACAATATTTTCAGTTATTGTTGGTAGAAGATTAGGTACTACAAGTGATGGTACATCTTTAAGAGCAAANGCAAAATTAGGTGTTCCAGCTGATATTGATACATCAACAGGAAGTCAGTTTAGTTCTAATACAAGAGATGTCACTTTAACTACTCCTCCTATTGGTATTGAATATGTAAGTAGAATTAGAAGAGCAATAAATAATATTTCTGTAAAAAGAGGTTTTGCATATGCAGGATTAACGTATGGCACACTTAATAAATTACATAATACTTCATATGTAAATAAGTTTACTGCAAATAGTAAAGTTACAATAGCAAGATTAAANGAGTTAAAGATNAAAGGTACTGGTACATCATTAGATAATACAAACGCAATATTTTTATTAACGTCATCTGAGGCAGGTCGAAAAATTAAAACAAACTTTGCTTTTCCTGCAACTATATCCAGACCTACGGGTAACTTTGACTCAACAACTGGTAAATTTAGTTCAACACAGATAACATTTGATACATCAAAAGCATTATAAATATAACAGGAGATATAAATGGCAAAACAATCAATAAGTATAGGATCAAGTGCTAATGATGGTACAGGAACATCATTACGAGATGGTGGTGATCTTATAAATGACAACTTCAACGAAATTTACAATATCATTGGTGATGGCTCTACTTTAAGTCTTTCAAGCTTATCACTTACAACTCCTGCGATAGATACAATTACAAGAACAGGCGATTTTTTAATAGATACATCTGGTAATATTACTTTAGACGCTGGTGGTAGTTCTATNAATTTAAAAGATGATGGAACACAATTTGGTGCTCTTGCTAAAAATGGTAACGATTTAAGAGTAATATCTAGTGTATCAGATGGTGACATAGTGTTTAGAGGTAATGATGGTGGATCATTCTTAAACGCATTATGTTTAGATATGTCAGATGCTGGTCGTGCTGTATTCAATGCTGAAGTTAGTGTTGGTACTTTAACTGTAAGAGGTGGTCATGTAAGTTTGCCAGGACAACTTGCTGTTAGTGGTGTATTAAATGCTACTGCTGGTTTAACAACAGATAATTTAACAATTGTAAATGGTGGTAACGAAATTGATGTAAGTTCAGGTGACTTAACTTTAGATGTTGCAGGTCAAATAAACCTTGATGCTGATAGTAATGGTTTAGTAACTATTAATGATGATGGAACACAAATAGGTAGTTTCTTTAAAACTGCTTCTACATTTTCAATTAAATCAGACATACAAGATAAAAGATTAGAAATTAAAGGTAACGATGGTGGTTCAGAAGTTGTTGCTGTAGCATTTCATATGGCCAATGCAGGTGCAGCTGTTTTCAATAGTACAATCGCTGCAACAGGACTAACGATTAATAGTGCATATACATTTCCTACAGCAGACGGAAGTGCAAATCAAATTTTACAAACAGATGGTTCTGGTAATTTATCTTTTGCAAGTTCAACTGCTATACCTCATAAAATAGGCGGAGCAAATTTTGCTGACAGTATATTAATTGGTCATTCAACAACAGGAACTTTAAATAATGCACAACGAAATATTGGTATAGGTACCACAGCATTATGTTCTTTAGTAACTGCAGATCATAACGTTGCTATGGGATTTGGAGCTATGAGTGCATTAGCGTCTGGTAATCAAAACGTTGGAATAGGACAAGATGCCTTAACAGTTAATAATAGTGGAAGTGAAAATACTGCTGTTGGTGGACGATCATCACGTTTATTAGCAAATGGAACTGGTAACACTACATTAGGTTATAATTCTGGTACAGCAATGAATAGTGCTGATGCTGATTACAACGTTTTAATAGGACACTCTGCTGGTGCTAATATTACCGAGGGNGCTGGTAATGTNATNATNGGNAGTGTTGATGCAGATNCAGCANNNGGTGANAGACAATTAAAAATTGTTGGATTTGATGGAACATCAACTACAACTTGGATAAAAGGAACTAGTGCTGGTGCAATAACTTTCAATTCTGCATATACTTTTCCTACAGCAGATGGTAATGCAAATGAAGTTTTAACAACAGATGGATCAGGAGCTTTAACATATAGTAAAGTATCATCATCTAATTTAACAAGTAGTGTTTCACTACAAATTATAGACTCAACAGGATCGGTACTAAAAACAATTNATGGAGCAGGGTCGTAAAATGATTATAAATATAAGTAAGGAATAAAATATGCCAGCAATAATAACAAATAAATTTAGAATGAACAATGCGGATCAGTTCAAAGAGTCTTTTTCTGAAACTGCTGCTACTGTATATTATCTAGGTATCGGTAGAGCACAAGAATTTGGTACTTTAACAAGACCAGATGCTAGAACAGATTTTGAAGGAACTGAGACTGTACCTGTAACACCAGGAGATAGTGTATTAAACGAATTTAAAAACTATGACGATTTATTAGCAGTTAAGAAAATAGCTGCCTCAGATGTCGCAAATGTNATACCTAGAAAAAATTGGACATCTGGTACTGTATATGATATATACAGACATGATTATGAGGAGTTTGTAACTGGTAGTACGTCTGCAAAAGTCACAGCAAATAGTGGTGCTACAGTTTTATTTGACTCTGATTTCTATGTGAAAACATCAGCAAATCGTGTTTACAAGTGTTTAGATAATGATGGTAATACTGCATCAACAGTTGAACCTACAGGTACTTCAACATCGGTTACTGAAACTGGTGATGGATACAAATGGAAATATATGTACACACTTTCTGCAAGTGAGCAGGCAAATTTCTTATCAACAGATTTTATGGGCGTCACAACAGACTCAACTGTATCATCAGCTGCTGTTGATGGTGCATTAGATATAGTAAAAATAAAAACTGCAGGTTCATCATATACTGTATCAGGTGGTGCAACATCTGGTACTATAACTGCAATACCTGTTAGAGGTGATGGTACAGGTGGTATNGTTTCTGTAACATTAACTTCTGGCGCAATAACTGCTGTTACTGTAACTACAAGAGGTTCTGGTTATACTTCTGGTTATATTAGAAATGCTGATATAATNGCAGGTACAAATGCTGGTGGCGCTGGTAGTGGTGCAGAATTAGATGTAATTATTCCACCAAAAGGTGGTCACGGATTTAATGCTGTCAAAGAATTAGGCGGATTTTTTATCATGTTAAATACTTCACTAGAGGGAACAGAAAGTTCAAACTCTGGTGACTTTACTGCTGCAAACGATTTTAGAAAGGTAACACTTATAAGAGATCCTAAAAATGCTGCTGGTAGTGCGGCTTCAGCTGCAACTTTAAGAGGAACATATGCTGTTAAATTTGCAACTTCACCAGCACCTGGTACATTTACTCCTGACGAAGAAATAAATCAAGCATCAACTGGTGCTGTAGGTAAAGTTGTAGAATTTGATTCAACAAACAAAATTCTTTATTATGTTCAAACAAGACATAATGATGCTGGTGCTGATAGTAATGGTAACGTTACTGCTTTTTCAGGTGCAAACGTAATTACAGGTCAAGGTTCAAGTGCAACAGGAACACCTGACACTTCAACTCAAACTGTAAATAATGTTTCTTTTACATCTGGTTATGCTAATCCTGAAATACAACATGACTCAGGTGACGTAATCTATGTAGATAATAGAACAAAAATTACAAGAGCAACTGACCAGACAGAAAATATAAAATTAATAATTGAATTTTAATGTAGAGGAAAAACATGCCAAGTCCAACTGATTTTAATGTCAGTCCCTATTATGACGATTTTAACGAGTCAAAAAAGTTTCATAGAATACTTTTTAGACCTGCATTTGCTGTACAGGCTAGAGAATTAACTCAATCACAAACACAAATACAAAATCAAATAGAAAGAGTATCAGATCATCTTTTCGATAAAGGTGCAATGATTATTCCTGGTGAAATAGGATATGATTTAGATTACTATTCAATCAAATTAACATCTAAATCTGCTAGTTCATTAAGTGATTATAATGGTAAAGTTTTTAAAGGCGGTACATCTGGTGTCATTGCAAAGGTAATAAATTTTGTAGTAACCGATGGTACTGATCCTGATACTTTATTTGTAAAATATCTAACAAGTGGTACAAATAACATAGATGAAAAATTTACAGCAGGAGAAACTATTGCAGAATATGACGAGACAACTGCTGCTCTTGTACCAAGCGGTATAACTGCTGCTGTCAATACATGTCATACTGGATCTGCTGCCGAGGTTAAAGAAGGTGTTTATTATATAAATGGTTTTCATGTACAAGTATCAGAGCAAACTATAATATTAGACAAATATACAAATACACCAAGTTATAGAGTAGGTCTTACAGTTACGGAATCGTTTGTAACTCCTGGCGATGATGCAACGTTAAACGATAATGCTCAAGGAGTATCAAATACAAACGCACCAGGTTCTCATAGATTTAAAATATTATTAACATTAGCTAAGAAAACTTTAACAAGTACCGAAGACTCAAACTTCTACGAATTATTAAGATTAAAAGATGGTAATCTACAAAATAAAGTTCATACAACCGAGTATGCTATCTTAGAAGAATCAATTGCTAGAAGAACGTTTGATGAAAGTGGCGATTATGTTGTTAGACCATTTGACATAGACGTTAGAGAGCATTTGTCTTCTGGAAGTAATAGAGGTATATTCACATCAGGTAATGGTGGAGATGCAACTAAACTTGCTGTTGGTATATCACCAGGTAAAGCTTATGTTAAAGGTTATGAAATAGAAAAAATATCAACAACTTTTATTGATGTTGATAAGGCAAGAGATTTTGATACACAAAATGCTTTCCCTACAAGATTTGATGTAGGTAACTTTGTAAATGTAACAAACGTTTTTGGTACACCAGATATTGGTTTTATATCAGATACGTCAGAAGCATTTAAAAAAGTAGATTTATTAGATACTGCTAATGCTACACCTGGTACACTACAAGTTGCAGATAAGTCAACCGTGCCTGAAATCGGTAGAGCAAAAACAAAAGGTTTTGAATATGTTTCAGGAACTGATACAAATGATATTTACGGTTCATCAGCAGTTTATAAACAATATCTTTTTGATATTGTTATGTTTACACACTTAAATATTAAAACTGCACAAGCATTTACAGTAGGCGAGACTATAACAGGTGGTACTTCAGGTGCTACTGCAATAGCACAAGAAAGATCAACAACTGAAAGTGCTACAATTACGGGTGCTACAAAAGCAAATCCTGTTGTTGTAACTGCAAATAATAAATTTAAAGAAGGTCAACAAATTACAATCGCTAGTGTTGGCGGTATGACTCAGATTAACAGCACATTTACAGTTAGAAATCCTACTGCAACACAATTTGAATTATTCAGCACGGATGGTACTACTTCCGTTAATGGTACAGCATTTGGCACTTATACATCTGGTGGAACTGCTGCACATGGTGTTGTAGTCGTTACTAATGTACAAGGAACATTTGTTCAAGGAGAAACAATTACAGGTGGTACCTCAAGTAATACAGCGGTTATACAAGCAGATGCTGTAGGATTTAAAGGTGTCACTTCATTTGATTTACCACAAGTTAAACAAATTAGTAATACTCACACAGGTACAACATTTACATCAGCAAAATATACAGCAGATACAACACTAGACGCAACTAATGGCGAGAATGTAGTATTAACTGGTTCAATGTCGATTGCAAATAGTGGTACAGCAGTTACAGGTTTCAATACAAAATTTACTGAAGAATTAAAAATAGGTGACTCAATATCATTTACAACAGATGGTGGTTCATCACTAACAAGATTAGTTGAAGCAATTATTAGCAATACCTCTTTAACATTATCAGCTGCTGTAGGTGGTTCAGATGTATCAACAAAAACAATTACAACAAGAAGAAGAGCAAAATTACAATCACCAGAAAAAAATATATCAATATTTAAATTACCATATGAAACAATTAAAACCTTAAAGACTACTTCAAACTCTGGTTTATCAGATACAAGTTATAAATTAAGAAGAACATTTAGTTCTACCTTATCATCAAATGGTGATATGACAATTAATGCTGGTGCAAATGAAGTATTTGTAGGTTCTAATGGTAATCCAGGTAATGTTGATTATACTGTATCAATATTAGCTACAGGCTCAGGTGGTACAGGTTCTATCGGTGATATATTGAACGTAACAGGAACAAACCATGAAGGTGATAATATATTTACATTGCCTCTAACAACACAAGCAAAATTCGATTTTGGTGCAAACTTTGCTGGTCATACAGTTAAGGTTGTTGCAACATTAAGTAAAAGTTCAGCTTCATCAAAATCAAAAACTTTAACAACAGTAACAAACTTTGATAAAACAACAGCCGCAGCTGTTAATAATGCAGGTGGTATAAGTTTAGGTAAAGCTGATATTGAAAGTATTACTTCAATTAAAATGGCAACTGCATTTGGTGCTTATAGTGCTTCAGGTGAGGTTGATATTACAGATAGATATGAATTAGATAACGGTCAGAGAGATAATTTCTATGACATAGGTAGAATTAAATTAAAAGATGGTCAACTCGCACCAACAGGTTCAATTAGAGTAAACTTTAAATTCTTTGCACATGGTACTGGAGACTTCTTTGATGTAGACTCATATGTAGGTGTTGATTATGAGAATATAAGTGATTACACATCTCAGGCATCTGGTGAAACTTTTGAATTAAGAGATTGTTTAGATTTTAGACCAAGAGTTATTGATGCAACAACTATCAACTCTGGTAATGTTGATAGAAAATATCAAAGTGTTGCAACTTCAATAGGCTCAGGCGCTTCAGTTGTTGATGTATTAAAATTTAATGATGATATTACAACCGACTTTGAGTTTTATTTAGGAAGAGTAGATAAAATTTATTTAGATAAAAACGGTACGTTTAAGGTATTAAAAGGTGCTAGTTCACTAACTCCTAGAATACCAGGAGATTTAGATAGTGGTATGCATCTATACACATTATTTTTATCACCATTTACAATAGATACTGCTGATGTTGGAATAGAACACGTTGATAATAGACGTTATACTATGAGAGATATTGGTAGATTAGAGAATAGAATAGAAACAGCAGAATATTACACTCAGTTATCATTATTAGAGACAGCTGCACAAAATTTACAGATACAAGACGCAAACGGTTTAGATAGATTTAAAAATGGATTTATAGTTGACAATTTTGTAGGACACAATGTAGGTGATGTTAGAAATAACGACTATAAAGTTTCAATTGATTATGCAAAAGGTGAAATGAGACCTACATTCCATGAAGATGTTATACAGTTAGTTGAAAAAGATGATGATGCTACAGATATAACAGACTCAGATAGAACAGAATCTAACTATCAAAAAACTGGTGATCTTATAACCTTACCATATACAGAAACAACTTTAATAAATCAACCTTATGCAAGTAAAGCTATAAATGTAAATCCATTTGGTGTATTTACATGGATAGGTGCGATAGAATTAACACCTCCTGGCGATGAATGGAAAGAAACTGAAAGATTACCTGAGTTAGTGATAAACAATCCTAATGGTAGTTGGGATAACTTAGTAAAAAATACAGGTAATGCTGGACAGTTAAAAGAGTTTCCTATGTCAACAGTTTGGAATTCATGGCAAGATACATGGACAGGAAGACCAGTTGTAACTGAAAGACAAAGAATAGGTGGTGTTTATAGTGTTAAAAGAGCAGGTCATGGATTTAGAAGAGTCGCAAAAGAAAGAACCACAACTGCACAACAAGTTTCACAAACAAGAACAGGAATTAGAGCAGTAGCAATACCTGAAACNGTAAGACAAAGTATGGGNGATAAAATTGTATCTGTTGCTTTCGTACCTTTTATAAGAAGTAAGACTATTACATTCAACGCAACAAGATTAAAACCAAATACAAGAGTTTTTCCATATTTTGATAATGAGGTTGTTACTGCATATGTTACACCAACTGGTGGTGCATTAGGCGGTAATTTAGTTACAGACGGTAATGGTGCTGTATCAGGAACATTTGCTATACCTGATCCAAAAGTAAGCACTAATCCTAGATGGAGAACAGGCGATAGATTATTTAGATTAACAAGTTCAGCATCAAACAGTCAAACAGCTGCTGATGTAGAAACAGCTGCAAATGCTGAGTATGTTGCAAAAGGTACAATTGAAACTGTAAGAGAAACTATCGTATCAAGCAGACAAGCAAGAGTAGAGATGAGGTCTGTAACAGAAAATCAAACTATTACAAGAACATCTACAAGAACAGAGGAAAGAACAGTTGGGTACCATGATCCACTTGCACAAACATTTATGATAGATGATGCTGGTGGTGTTTTCTTATCATCAATTGATTTATATTTTAGTTCAAAAGATGTTAATATTCCTGTTACTGTACAAATAAGAGATACNGTAAATGGTTATCCAGGACAAAAAATATTACCTTTTTCTGAAGTATCATTAAACCCAAGTTCAGTAAATACAAGTACAGATGGTACTACTGCAACTAAATTTACATTCCCTAGTCCCGTTTATATACAAGAAAATGTAGAATATGCTGTTGTTGTCATGGCAAATACCCAGGATTATAATATGTATGTTGCAAGACTAGGAGAAAAAGCATTAGACTCTAGTAGAACAATATCACAACAACCATATAATGGTGTATTATTTAAATCTCAAAATGGTGTTACATGGACAGCAGATCAAAATGAAGATATGAAGTTCTTACTAAGAAGAGCAGAATTTAGTAACGTAACAGGTTCAGTAACATTAACAAATGATACGTTACCAAGTAGAACACTTAAAAACAATCCACTTAGAACAACAAATAGTTCTGGTGTTGTGAGGGTGTTTCATCCAAATCATGGTATGCATGGTACAAGTAATAATGTTACAATATCAGGATGCCCTACAACAGGAATAAATGGATTAGATCATACAGAAATAAACACAACACACACAAGTATTTCAAATGTAACTTTAGATAGTTATGATATAACAGTATCAACTGCTGCCAATGCAACAGGTGATGTTGGAAGTAATGCCGTAGTTGCAACACAAAATAGATTGTATGACGTATTGAATTTAAGTGGTATACAAACAATGGTATTACCTGGTACAACAATAAATCATTTCCTAAGACCTACAACTGGTAGATCGATTGATGGTAGTGAAACAGAATTTAATTTAACAACTTTGGCAAGTAAAATAGCTGTTGTTGGTAATGACAATATAGCATTTACTGCTCCACAATTAGTTGCAAGTTCTATTAATGAAACAAATGAAATGGCCAGCACGGCAACTGTGCCCGTTAAATCTTTACAAGTAATTATGGAGTTATCAACTTCTAATACGAAAATCTCACCAGTAATAGATTTACAAAGAATAAGTGCATTTGCAATACAGAATAGATTAAATAGTCCTGACTCAGGAGATCCAGACTTTGTTGATGATTTTGCAAGTTCTGGCACATCTACTGCAGCAGTATATTTAACTAAACCAATAAAATTAGAAAACTCATCAACTGCATTAGAAGTAAGAACAACTGCTAATATCAGAGCAAGTTCAGATGTTCTAGTATTCTTTAGAGCATTAGGAACAGATGATGATAGACAGATAGATGAATTATCATTCTCAGCATTTAATACCACAGGTACTTCAGATGTTGCTGTAACTCCTGCTGATGATGATGCAACATTTAAAGAATATAAGTATTCGGCGAGTGGCATAAATGAGTTCACTACTTTCCAATTAAAGATTGTATTAAAAGGAACTAATTCTGCATATCCACCAATATTAAAAGATATGAGAGGAGTTGCTTTGGCGGTATAATATGAGTAGAATGTTTGTACAAGGTCATGCTAGTTTAGTTAAAGATACAAACAGTAAAGCCGTAATAAATACAAATAAAACAGAATATGCATTGTATATGCAAAAATACAAAGCAAGAGAAAAACAAAGTGATGAATTAAGAGATACAATAAAAGAAATAAATACTTTAAAAAGTGAATTATTTGAAATAAAAAAAATGTTAAAAGAGGTAATTAAAAAATAATGGCCGCAAGAACAATAGCAGTAACAGATACACTAGAAACTTTTAGAACGCAATTTAATGCTTTATCTTCACAGGACTTTGGCGACATTTCAACTTTAAGTGGTACTATCTCAGCAACGTCTGTGATTGGTGCTGTTAATGAATTAGAAAGTCAAATTGCAGGTAGTTTGGCTATTAATATTACCGATGGTTCAAATACACAAACTGTTAGTAATGCACAGACAATTACATTTGCAGGCACAACTAATCAAATTACTGCTGTCGTATCAGCTACTGATACACTTACAATAGGATTAGCAAGTAATATATCAGTAAGTGGTACTTCTCATACTTTTGGTACTATACAAATTAGTGGAAATACTATTAGTTCATCTAATAGTGATACAGTTACTTTAGCTGATAATATGTCAGTTAGTGGTTCAGTAGTTGCAGGATCAACTACAATAAATCCTACAGCTGCTAATACTAATATTGTAAACTCAACAGGTACTGTAAAATTTGGTTCTAACATAAATTTAAATGCAGGTTTTAACTTGACATTTGAGGGTGCAACAGATAATTCGTTTGAAACAACATTAACAGTAACAGATCCAACAGCTGATAGAACAATAACTTTTCCAGATGCATCTGGTACTGCCATACTTACTGGTGGTTCTAGGCAAGTTCCAGGAAGTTTGATTGCTTTAAATACAGTTGCTGAAGAAAATATGGCTAATGATGCAATAGGACAAGATGAATTAAAATCAGTGGTTAACTTACAAATTATAAATTCATCAGGTACAGTTGTAAAAACATTATTTGGTGCTGGGGCGTAGGAGTTATTATGGCAGTGAGAAAACCTTTATATTATACTAGTAACAATTTAAAAGAAATGTCAACTGCAATGGTTGATGAAATTGTTAGTTACATAGTTCACAGATACGGATCGAATCCTAGTGTAACTTTATCTTATGTTTCATCTGGTGGTAATTTAGGTACTATTACAGATACAAGAAAAAAGGCTGGTGCTAAGGTAAGTAGAAGTGATAGATTTGCTACAGAATCAGAAACACCAGAACCAGGCACTGTAACTGTTAATTACTCTCGTATCAATTCATCAACTGCAAGTACATCAGCAACCGCTGACACTGGTAAAACTTTTCCTGTATATGTTAATTCTTCAAATCAAATTCAAGCAATGACTTTAGCAGATGTCAAAGATACCTTTTTACACCCTGCAATAAATTTATTAACATCAGGTTCTACTGGATCATCTCAAGCTGGTACTTATCATATATCAACTTCAACAAGTGTATCTGGTTCAACAATAGTAAATTCAAATCCTGTGTTCTCAGATACTAGAGCAAATACAAGTGCTTATACAGCTGGTGGTATTCCTGAAACATTAGATCAACCAACAACTATTACAAATTATTATTTACATAAAATAGATGCTGGTTCAGCGCCAAGTTTTACTTTACCTTTTGTTATAGATAGTAATAATAATCTACAACAAATGACAACTTCGAATTTTAATACCTTATATGATGAATGGATAAGAGAAACAGCTGCATCTTCAAGCGATGGATTTTCTATAAGTTATAATTTAGGTACTTCAGGTTCTGGTAATACAAGAGGATCTGGTATGGGTGATACAAGATTAAATGGTTCTGGTAATAGACAGACAAGACAGGTTGGTGATGATTATAGGGCACAAGAATTTCCTAATGGAACAGCTACAACTGTAAATACATATTTTCTAAGAATAAATAAATCTTAGATAAATAAAATATATTATGAATATATTATTAACTGGCCATAAAGGCTTTATTGGAAATGCTTTATTTGCACACCTTCAGTCAAAAGGTCATACAATTATTCCCATAGATAAACTTACAGGACATGATATTTTATCGTGTGATTTCCCACATAATATAGAAACAGTTATACATTTGGCAGGCCTGTCGGGTGTGAGAGATAGTTTAAATAATCCAACAGATTACTGGAAAACAAATGTTATAGGAAGTCAACGTATATTTGATTTCTATAAAGGAAAAAGAATTATCTATGCTAGTAGTTCTACTGCATATGAGCCTTGGCGTAATCCATATGCTATGAGTAAATATGGTATGGAACAATTAGAACATTCTAATAGTTTAGGTTTAAGATTTACAACTGTATATGGACCTAATGCTAGAGATAGTATGTTAATACCAAAAATACTAAGAAATGATATACAATATTTAAATGTAAATCATATAAGAGATTTTATATATGTTGATGATGTTATTTCTGCAATAGAAAAGGTAATGCATACAGATTTAAGAGGTGTGATAGACGTAGGAACAGGAATATCAAACAAACTTGTTGATATTGCTAATTACTTTAAAATAGATTACGAACCAAAAATAGCTGACGAGACTGAAAGATTAGATAATACAGCTGATATAAAAATACTAAATAATATTGGATGGTATGCAAAAATGAATTTGTATAATTACATAGAGGAGAACAAAAA
>PBGS01000005.1 GCA_002720115.1 Methanobacteriota archaeon | reverse complement strand
CTGATGATTCTCCCCAGCACTTGACCGAGCCGTTGGTGAATAGTGCACAAGAATGCTTGTCGCCCATGACAATCTTATCCACAGATGCATTGGTTCCAACGTTTACGAACGGCAGATCAATTCCTGTTTCGTCAGTGCTGTCTCCGATGTTTTGAGTATTACCCAAACCGAGTTGTCCGTCTCCACCGTTACCCCAACACTTTATGTTGCCAGATGCGCCGATAGCGCACCCGGATTGCAGACCAAATGCCAGTGAATCAGCATTTCCAGTACCTCCGGCTGTGAGAATGATTTGTTCATTCAACTCTTCGCCGACTTGCTCAGAGGCGGAGTCGGTCGATTCATAGTTCTGGTCTGCGAACGGAGTCATGGGCATTAGTATCATGATTAGTGTCAGCAAGAAAGCAGATGTGCGTAGCGAAACTGGGCGCATAACTCGTCCCTGTGATACCGCAGTATATTCTTTGCTACCTATCATGAAAGGTTTGGAATATTACTGTAAGCCAATTTTGGCATATTATGGCATATTTAAAGCCAATTGAAATCTACTTTGCATGGTGTTATCATGGTGATGCTGACACGGAGAACTAGGGGGAGTATTTTGGTAGACCGATGGGTTCAAGATCACCAAAAAGACTCTTGGCGCAAACAAGCCAAAGCTAGTGGTTATCGAGCTAGGTCTGCGTTCAAACTCAAACAAATTCAAGACAGGCACAAGATTATTGAAAATGGCGACAGCGTTCTAGATGTCGGTTGTCACCCCGGGGGTTGGGTCCAAGTCTGTGTTGAACTAGTAGGCGCAAAAGGAAAAGTTGTCGGAGTTGACTTACAATCATGCGCCCCGGTGGAAGGAGCTAACCTAATTGTTGGTGATATTACAGATTCTCTAACTCAACAAGCGGTTCTGGATGTAATAGATACAGAGGTAATCGATGTTGTCGTCTCCGATATCTCGCCACACATTACTGGGAAATGGGATATAGACCAGGCAGTTTCTCTGATGCTAGTGGCTGATGTTTTTGATTTCGCACTACCAATTTTGAAATACGGAGGACATTTTGTAACCAAATTATTCCAAGGTGCGGGTGTGGAAGAGTTGATTGAGTTAGTAAGACCCCACTTCCAAACTGTGAAACGTTTTTCTCCGATGGCGAGTAGGAATTCCTCTTCTGAAGTCTATTTGGTTTGTAAATTCCATACCCCGAAGAGAGGACCTGACTGGGAAATTAGACCAGCATTCGAGTATGCCCTAGAAAATCGTCAAGGTGGACCTGAGCCTTTGGACGACGTAGCTCCAGCAAAATCTACTTTTACTGTCAGAAGGAAATCTACTCCTAAGGAGTAAAGTTTTCACTTGCATTTGAGGTGTAGGAATCATTGAATAAGGTTGAATCAATCCCTAGCGGTTCATGGCAAGAAACGCAAAGAATCGCAAACACAACGACAACCAGACAAATTCCATCTTGAGGGAAATGAAGAGCGCACATTCAACGAACAAATCGATCTCAACTCGTCAAAAAGTCTCAGAGTTATTACCAAATTCAAAAATAAATCGATTGGAACTGGTTGTTCTGAGAAGGTATCCTCGCAGGCTAGTCGACTCGCAAAATTACACAGGCGCACTTGCTGCAGCATGCGGCAGAGATGAGACCGGAATCGTCGGCATTGTTTTGTGGGGAGACCAAGTCAAACAGGTAAAAACTGGCGACATAATCAGAATCGAAGAGGGTTGGTGCAGGTCAAGAAACGGTGAATTGGTAGTATCAACCGGAAAAAATGGCCGCCTTTCTGTAATAGATAGATAGAGTGTGGTTTCGCGCAAGGATAAAGAGGGAGAGGTCGTGGCCGGGGTGCACTGAGGTGTATATCATGTCTGAGCGAGCGACTATTTGCACATCCTCCGGAGTCCCATTAGTGGATGAAGGATCAACAACATTCCCCTGCCCCACATGCGGTGATCCAATTGGCCGCAGCCCGCGATGCAGAAATCAAGGAGTTCCTTACATCTGCCCGTCATGTGGATTCCAGGGTCCGTGATACATAATTGGTGATAATATGGGAATGGTTGCATTAACTTACAAAGTCATGCCGGATTCTGAAGTTGAAGACGTGTCTGCAGAAGACATAGTCACGCAAATTCAGGCATTGAAAGACGAAACCTACGACGTTCAATTGTGTGAAACAAAGCCACTAGCATTTGGTCTTAAATTCATACAAGTCCATGTTGTTATGAATGACGGCTCAGGTTTGTCAGACGTATTTGAAGAAAACATGCGTGCGATTCGTGGTACTGGTGAGATTGAAGTACTGTCCATGGGTCTTCTTTGATGTTCAAATTAGTTCTATCAGTTCTAGACTGGACTAAGCCAGTCGCAATTTACCAAAGATTAGAGTTGTTGAAGTGGGCTTCTCATAAATTCTCTAAGTAAAGTAGTAGCATAACTTCCAGATGGAAGTGTGAATCTAAATCTTATACAGGCGCCAGATGGATTCCACAACGAACCCTCACTAGGGCCTGCGTTCCACTTTTCGCTCATTGTTTCTTCTGCTGCGATGGGAACTGCTTCGTATTGGAAATCACTGAATGTGGTAACCATTGGTCTGCGTGTGCCTTTGGTGGTCAATCTACCTATTTTTTCAACATGCCATGTTGTCTCATGCAATTCCATCTCTTCGATAACTCGTGATTCCAAATCTCCAAACCTTCCGCTTGGTTTTATCATAGAAGATCCGGGTAACTGTGCTGTAACAGCAAGCCTACCAAGCGAACAGTTTCTTGAAATTCGGTCAAGGGTACGCTTTTCAACAGAGACGAGTGATGAGGTTTCCAATTGTCCATTATCATCGATTCTTCCAACAATGTCGCCCTCAATCGGGACAGAGAGGGATAAGTCATCCAAGATTCTGGCGTGAATAGTTTTATTGAAAACAACAGATTGTAGAGAATGCACTGTCATTAGTTGTAGGTTATTCGGTAGCTTTCTGAATGCTCCAACCCAATCTTCGGGGTTATCTAGAAGGAATTTTATCATGTCCCTTTCAAATCCAAGCCAATGAGGTATTATTTCCAACGCCTCTTTTCTGATTCCGTTCTCTCTGACGTACCTTCTAAAATTAGCAACATCTTCATTTTCATCACCCTCCATACAAATGTAAGCCATCACTGCGGATTTCCAGTCATTAGTAATGACATGCCGTCCCACTATTGGTGTGACTGGACGGCCAGCGCCGAATCTTTGGGGGCCAATCCAATTTGGGAATAAGCCCTGTCCGAGCTTTTTCATCATTGAATCTTCAATCTGAGTGATTTTCTCAATCGCTTCTTCGTTTGTCATAGGGCTACCGTCTGGATGACAACAACCTCTAGCAACTATAGTGAATCTGTTTCCTTTATGATTTCCAAAACCTATCTTCTGATGAGTTCTGCCAAGTATATCTATCTCTACGTCTGGTATTTCGACGCTCGCTACTTTATTTTTAGGAGCGTCGATGATGAATATCTGTCGAGTAATTGCCCGTTTGTCTTTGGTCCCCGAGAAAAAAATACGGTTTCGAGAAATTCCGCATGCCTTTGCCAGTTTCCCAATAAATCTGTTTGTTTCCCAATTTGTTAGGGTGATATTCGCAGCGGTAAACCTCCCTCTTGGATCCAGAGCAATCTTAGTGGAAATCTCTTCAACCCTGAAGTCAGCTACCCTAGCCTTCAATACGCCACCTATTCCTGTAGAATCGACAGCATAACCTGTTAGACCGATAGCATCGGCTAAACCGTCAGTAGTGGACATGTACTAACACATCTCAAAGTTTCAATCCGGAGAAGTCGCCTTTGATATCTCCAATCAACTTCTTTAACAAATCAGCAGGGTCTACTCCCTTATTTGTTCGGATGAAAAATTCGGGTTCATCCAAATCTGGGTGTCCCGGGAAGTAGTTTGCATAATCTACTCCTTTGTCGTTGTTTAGTCTTTCACGAAGTACTTGAAGGGAGGTGTGAGATTCTCCAACAAATCGTACTCTAAGTTCGTTGTCGTCTCGGGCTAGAACTTTTACTGGCATAGTGAACGTTCCTCCCGTCCAGCCTCGCCTTCAAGAACCTTTGGCCGCAATTAAGCACAATGGGCGTACCATCACAAAGTGGAAAATGAACAAATTTTGATGTTTGGACCCTTCTCGCTTTAGTACTGAATAGGACCCCCACGACGCGTGAGTTCTCACGCTGTAGAGGATGCGTTGCGGGGTCAGTCTGACCGGTTTCGCAAATTTTCTTGGCCAATTTTAATTCTCTCTGCAGCCTTAACAGCGGGGCTGGTCGCTGATTTGGCGTTCATAGACACTCCAACCTTCCATACTGATTTGTCAGATTTTGCTCCAGATTCAGACTCTGCAGATGCACACGATAGGATTAGTGAGCACTTTAGTAACGAGACAAGACCTATGTTCGTACATGTGACAAGGGATGATGGAGGCAACGTACTCGACATGGAATCATTGAACTTGATGGATACGCATTTAGAAAAAATAAGACAAGAAAGCCAGTCAATGGATAATGTGGTTCTGAATTGGGTCACCGCCCCATCCATTTTGCAGTTAGCACTCAATGAAACGGCGGATGGTGTTAAGCTCTCAGAAGTAAACAGCTGGGAGGAGATGCTGAATCTCGTGATTGATGTTAACGAGACAAGTTGTCCTGGTGATGTTTCGAAGCAAAGAGAAGTAGCACAATTTATCATGGATGGAATGCTTCACAAAGACTTTGATGGTAACGAAATATGTCTATGGATTGAAACAAATTCAGCGGAGGGTTCGGCAACAGTTTATGCATCGTCCACCTTGTGGATTCTTGAAATCGATCCCGACTTATCAAGTTCTGAGAGAAAATCAAAACAGAATGAACTAAGAAAGCTATTCAGCGAACTCAGTGAAGAAAGCGATTTGACCTACGGTGTTGCATCTTTGGACCTTATTTCCCACGATATTGATGAGGGGACATTTGATAATTTAGCCACGCTAATCCTTCTTGCGGTTTTAGTAGTGGTAGTCCTACTGGCAATATCTTTCAGGAGTGTAAAAGGTGTCGTATTCCCACTAGTAGGTCTTTCATCTGCGCTGATTTGGACGTATGGGATATTGAATCTCAGTGGTGCTAGGTTTACCGCATTAGAAGTAGCAGTTGCACCATTAGTTCTCGGGTTAGGAATAGATTATTCTATTCACTTGCAGCGTAGATACAACTCGTTTAAATCAAAAATAGGGGATTCGGCGGAGTCTTGGCTTGCATCATGCGGAAAGTTGTCTACTCCCCTTGGACTGGCTGTTATCACTACAGTAGCAGCCTTCTTGGCAAATATCATTTCTCCACTACCGCCTTTGGAAACATTTGGAATAGCCCTCGCAGTAGGAGTGGTTTCAGCATTTGTGAATGCCACAATTGTGGTTGGTGCACTGCATGTCGTAATTGATTCATCACAAGACAAAACGCCAGCAGAGCCGATTAGAATGCCTAGACTTTCAAAGAAACTAGTCGACTTACAAAGGTCACAACAAGTACTAGTTTTGATAGTTGCACTAATAATTTCAGGAGTTTCTATCATTGGAGCAATGGGGCTTGAAACCGAGTTTGACCTTACTGATTTCCTAGATGAAGAAATGGAGATAATGGAAGTCAGGGATGACTTAGATCAAAGCTACGAAAGCGCAGGTTGGAAGGTTGTCTATGTGTTAATGGAGCCAGTGGACTCCGCTGAAGAAATAGACTCTGATTTTGCTCTTCTCAACGAAATGAGAGGGCTGCACAATGATCTAGCAAATAACCATGATGTCGTAGGAGGCGGTGGTGTAGATTCCAGTCCATCTTACGAAGGACCTTACAAAATTCTCTTTGATGCTGTTGACAATGATGTATTATTCGGAGAAGAGTATGGGTTGGTAATCGACCGCGGAGATTTACGAAGAGGGATAGCGAGCGAATTTGATCTAGGTGCAGCATTCGCAAATCTGTCACAAAATAACTCAGTAGCAGATCCATATACTGGAGACTCTTGGTCTGATAGGGTAAACAAAACAATTCATTTGGATGGTGATAAAATCAAACACCTAAGAATTGAGGTAAGAGTTGATGCAACAACATCCAGCGATACAAGCAGAGTCGTCCAATGGTTCGAAGAAGAATTGGGAACAGAAGAAGAAACCGGCAAGTTGCGAAGTGAACTTTCTGGTGTTGCAAAAGTCTATGTCACGGGTGATTTAGTAGCATTACAGAACGTTTTAGATGGGCTAAATTCATCGCAGTTATCATCAACTGCAATCTCATTCATTGTTTCCTTTGTAGTACTTCTACTACTTACCCGAAGACCAGTACCTGCATTTGTTGTGCTAACCCCTGTAGTTTTGGCTACGTTATGGGTTGTTGGTTCAATGGTAGTTCTATCACTGAAATGGAACGTGCTAACAGTTATGGTTACTGCTTTATCCCTAGGCATTGGAATTGATTACGTGATACACATGTGGCGTAGATTTGAATCTGAGAGAAATAAACGTGAAGATGTATGGGAAGCTCTTGAAGAGACTATCTCTACGACAGGTGTTGCGTTGGTCTTGTCTGCAGGAACTACTGCACTCGGATTCTTAGTTCTATTACTTTCACCAATGCCTGTTGTTCAACAGTTCGGTCTTGTCACCGCCCTTACGGTATCATACTCGTTGATACTTTCTATAATCGTGCTTCCAGTTCTATTACTTATGTCAGAGAATAATTCAGCGGCTGGAAAATGAGTCAATAATTGCATTCATCTCCAAGTTCTGCTCTCGACTGATTAAACATAAAGCTAGCCAAATAGTACAATATCTGAGCGCTTTCACCTTTCTTTCTGCTCGACGCATAATTTCCTCAGACTCTATTCCTGAGTTCTTTGCGATGTATTTGACCAATCTTCTTTCCATCCTTGCTCTTGGGTTTGCGCTTTCATTCTCTTTGCTTTTAGGTTTTGAAACTACTTTTTGTGTTGGTTTTTCTACATTATTTTTATTGTTTATTTTTGAGTCATTGACGATTGGATCTGTCAATCTTGACGTTCGAGGCTGCCAACCGAGTGGTGCTTTTACACCTCGAATGTCGCAGTTAGCACTAAGAATTCCCCCCTCATCGATTATCCACCCTGAAAAGATCAATGCTTTAATGGAATCATGGGCCGTCTCTGTATTCATCCAACCCATGTCAAATGAGAGAACTCTTTCCAGGTCATCTGCGGTTTGTTTAGAGCCAGTCCGGAAACAAATGGCGAGAACGCGTTTGATATCGTCAATTTCTGCAGACATTAATCTCACCCAATTCGTGTAAAGGAACCATCATCTTCCAACCTCCACTTCCCCAATCCTTCACCAGAGTAAAATGTACCTTCTGATGAGTACTCATAATCCCCACCAGGAGGGAGTGATTTGTAACTTTGTACTTTTGTTTGGGCATCTTCTGTCCGGCCTGGAAGTGTAGTGAGGGATAGCTTTGCCATAGCCTCAGCAACATTAACAATAGGTTGTGATTGGTTTGTTTGCGATGCTTTTGGGGGTGGGCCCCGTTTCGGTTTCGANTTAGAGTTACTTGTGTTTTCTTTTCTAGATTTTTGAGGAGGACCGCTCCGAGGTAATTCANCTAATGATGGCATTTTCTTCGCTTCATTGATTTCATCATTTGAACGTCTTTTNAATATAACAAATATAGATAATATTGCTNCTACAATACCTGCTCCAAGTGCGTAAATTGTGAAATCTAATTCTTCCTCTGCGGTATATTGTTTTGAGAATGAGTTGTCAGATTCATCCAACTCCCAGATTTTCTGGTCCTCATCGATTAGCACTAACAATTCCCAATCGCCATCCGGGACGGTTAAGCCTACTCGTTTGACANTTCCCTGATTACTAGCAATTTGTGATTGTGAATAAAGCCCTACCAATTCTTTATTTCCTTCTGAAATGATGTAGACGGTAATGTTGAATGGTTCCTGAAGATTTTCTCCTGAATTTCGGACTGTAATCTCTGCTCGGAGCTCTTTCCCTGGTTCAACAGACCCGTCTAACTCGACACTTAGTAATTCTATATTTGGCCCGTCTGAGCTTAATGGGACACTAAGCCATGGTTCGCCTTCCCTATTTTCACCTTCGAGAGCAACGTCTCTACCTGAATCGTCTTGGCCTTGAGCCCAGCATGTCATCATAGCTTCTGGCGAGAGCAGTGAGGGGTCGCCTTGCTTAGAAAAATCAAATTTGTATGAGAAAATTGTCTTGCCTTGGAATTCATTTGTTGGAAGCATCAAAATCTCAACCGGTTCCCACTGGACCTCTGTGGACGTTATTTGACAGGATATCTTCAGTTCATTTGTCCATGATACATCCTCCTCGATGTTAACACCAATTCCAACATCATCCAAATGATATCGCGATATATCACCTATCACAGGGTCAAGAATAACGGGTCTTTCTNAGTCGACGGTGAATATTGGCAACTCATAATATCCGATTGTTCTTGTCTGCAATGGATCCATAAATATGACTTCAATGTCCATCAAACCCCCTGTGGTTGGCATAGGAATTGTTGCATCTATGATTCCATCATTGACTTGGATTGCAGAGGAACCGAACCAATTCTGCCCTTGCAGTAACCCCTGCCAGCTTACTGAAATCTCACCTTGGTATGGTTCGTTAGATGATGTATGTGCAAGATAGCCATTTATTTTCACTTCATCACCTGTCTGGACAACTGACGCTGAAGTAATATTTCCAGTAACGCTTCCCGATGTATCTANTACCTGTGTGATTGTAAAGGTAAAATCATCTGAGTAGCTCCAAAGATTTTGGAATGATGTTGTGCTNAGGCCGTCAACATCAGTAATCACAACTTCGACGAGTCCTTCCTCAANCTTGGACATGTCAATTCCCCAACCAGAAAATAGAGTAACTGAAAATACCATTTCAGTATCATTGAATGAATGATTACACATACTCATATCAGAATTAATGTCGTACCCTAGACTGTAACATGATGAGTCTGCAACATTGTATAATATTCCAAATTCCGAATCGCCTCCTAGCTGTAATTCTACAGACATAATGTCATTCAAACTATTTTCATCTGTGATTATCATATTCCACGTAATTCCCCTAGATACTTCCCAGATATTGTTAGAATTTGGGTTATACACTCTTTCAACAATNGCATTTTTAGCGTCTCTAGTTTTCCACCAAACGGTGTTATCAACTATCTCAAAACCTGCCAAGTCATGNCCTAANAAGCGCATGTAAACCAATTGCTGNTCTTGGTTTAAATTATCTGATTGNGTGCTGTTGAACCACCAAAAAGTTCCTTGGTTTTCCAGTGTGTAATTGATTTGTCTAAACTCATCNCTTTGTGGAATCCCATCAGGGGGCATTCCATTCACACCATCGTCAATTTCTTGGACCCAAACCTGGAATATGACATTCTGTTGATTGAATCCCGAAACATCAGCAATAACTATCGATAGTTCTCGGTCTAATTCACTGTCCAAATAATCTTCGTTTATCGGGGAACNCGCAACTAGTAAGGGATTTTGGTTGTCAAGGACGAGTTGAGTTTCATTGGAAACGGAGTTAATTGATAATGCTTGATTAGTTCTTCCTTCTATAGAAATGAAAACGGTTCCAGAAACGTTCGTCGGGAACGTCCACGGTATTGTATTGTGTTGGTTTAATGTAAGTTCTGTCCATGGGGTAGTCTGATTTATCCAGCCAGAATTATTATTATTCGATGCATTGTTTGTTTGTATATCAAAATTAGCCCTAACTTGCAATGTTCCACTCTCGAGGGTCATTCCTGTTGAAGGGAAACTATGGTTTAGGCCAATGTTGATTGGAACACCTCCTCTTACAGTATCACCGTTTGAATGTTCACCAATATCCGATATTCTAATCTCTAGGTTTCTGTCAATTTCAATTTTGGTTGGGTGAATGAATTCAGTAATTCTGTCGGTGTAAGTACCCACCTTTATACAGAGATGTGTGATTCCTACTAGATTACCAAAACTGATTGACCAATCAATGAGTTTCTCTCCAACGTTTGTGGAATTAATTTCACCGTTACCACCGTCCAGTAAATTGTCAGGATCATTGATTGAGAATGAACTTCCATCGTGAGAAAGATTGGCCCAATTTCCATTTATGNCACCNAATTCATNGCATGATGCCAGTCCAAAATTCATAATCCCATTTGAAATAAAATCGTGACTAGTTTGGATAGTTACAGTTTCCCCCCTTGGATGAAGGATATTTGGAATCGACGACACAAAAGCAGCATGCTCAGAGATAATTGACATTGATTCTAAGTCTGGAGTATCCCAAGTCATCAAATCCATAATTGTGAATTTGATGCGGTATTGAACGAAGTCTGCATTACCAGAAATGTTCACATTATTGACTCCTTTAGGGAAGGTACTGTTACTTGTTCCATCTGAGCCTTGCCATAATTTCCCTGAGACACTATTTGCGGTAGGTGCGGTACGATATTGGAAATCTAATTGCCCACCTTGAGTATTATTACCCATTAGATTAAACTGAACAGGTATTGCTCTTCCATTCGAATTCGGCCTCAAATCTATGACAGGTGATGTTATCCAAGCAGTGTGTGATTCTGTTCTGTTTTGAAATTCGGAGTCCTGAGAAATCATCTGATTCCAGGAACTGTATGCATAAGATGACATATCACCTGTCGCCCATATTATGCTTCCATTAATCTCNTCAACAATAGTATCAAAGTGGCCAATGTATCCTATATCATTACCNTTGGACCACGTATCTTCAANAGGATTCCAATGGTATACCTCACTTTTTGGACCTCCATTATATCCNCCNACCAAGACAATTTCNTCATTTAGAACTGNTCCAGACCAACCAAACCTTGCAACAGGTAATTTGCTTAAATTTGTCCAAGTGTCCGTTGCAGGATCATATCTCTCTACGTAGTCCATCGCTTGTCTGTTCCATGTTGACGTCCCTTGAAACCCTCCCATTGCATATAGCTGGCCATGGAAGTTGACCATTTCAAATGAAGCCCTTGCATGGTTCATATCAGCCATTCTCGTCCACTGGTCGTTGGATGGGTCATATCTGTAAGTCATATTTGTGGCATCGTTTGCATTAGGATTTCTTACTCCACCAGCATAGTACAAGTAACCGTTTGCCTCAGCCATCGCTCCTAATCCCCTTTCGTGTGGAGCGGGCATTGATGTACCGTTGTACCAAGAATTGTTCGTTATGTTGTAGATTTGAACTCTTCCAGTTGGATATTGAGCAGGATTAGAATTTCTAGCCCAATCACCAACAACTATGATTAAATCACCAATATTTTCAGCCTCACAATACTGTTGAGCGTGGGGAAGGTTGTCTGGGGCAGGACGCCATGTTTTGTTATGGTTGGACAAAATTTCA
Source organism: Methanobacteriota archaeon (assembly GCA_002720115.1). Classification (GTDB taxonomy): domain Archaea; phylum Thermoplasmatota; class Poseidoniia; order Poseidoniales; family Poseidoniaceae; genus MGIIa-K1. The sequence continues at coordinate 22,387 of PBGS01000005.1, read as the reverse complement.
ACGAAATCAGTAGGCTCCTCGTCATTTTGTTGTTGCGGATCCATATCTTGTCTGCCACCTATCAACCATACTTCGTCAAGTGATTCAACCGAGGCCGAGCAAGCACCAGTTCTTTCTAGCACTGGACCAGCTGCTGACGTAATCCAGTTTATGTACGGCCTAGTTACTTTTATGTCACCGCTCGAATCAGTATATACTCCGTCTTGATTAAATCCAGTGTTGTTGAATATTTTGTCNTCATGATAGGATTTTGAAATATCAGAATTTTTGAGCGAGTATTCAGCGATTGAAATGGTTTGAAGCAAAAATAGTGCCACAATACAAAACGCAGTAGCACCCCTTCGCATGTTTTTACGTAGCGCATTGAGGGTTTGATTATTTTGGAGAGTAGTATATCANAAAATGGGAGGGTTCATTGCCTACGAGGGTTTGCCACCTCCCGCTATGTCTCGCGAATACGTGGCTCGTGACCCCCGGACAGGACGTCCTATTGATGTCGGGAGTAGCCGTCGGCAGAAAAGAAAGCGTGAGACGGTGGAGGGCCCATGGATGGCAATCCCACCACAAGCAGTAATACCATTAGCAACTATGCAAATTGAAACATACAAGGTCGGGTGGAAAGAAAAAGATCACCACATGGGCCGCCTAGATGGTATCAAAGCTCTATCGAAATTGGGAGGGAATCTAGTACATGAGGCACATCGAATCCTAGTTGATTGTTTAATGGACGATGAGCCAGAGGTTAGAGCTGCTGGACTTTTTGCCCTTCCGTTTGTAGCAGAATCCAAGCCGAACGAATTATTCGACCATCTATCTGTTCTATTAGACGATAGTAATTCATCGGTCAGAAGAGCTGCTAGCGAATGCTTGAAACGTGTGGCTCCCATTTTCCCATCAGCAACAGATAGTACCCTTGCGTTTGAACTAAGGCATCATGTGAGNCAACGCCGTGAAGCAGCATTTGGTGGACTTGGAGAACTNTGCAGTACATGGCCAGAAGTGGCTTGTGATCATATCGATGAACTTCTGCAGGAGGAGTCATTGGAATTAAGAAGAAAGGCATCCGGTTTACTAAGGAGAGTTTTATCAAAAGGAGGAGCAGCTGCATGGGACTTGATAGGATGGGCTTTGGAGGACGAGGACGCTGAAACTCGCAGGAATGCNGCAAAATGTTTAGTNCCTCTGGCACACAAGGAACAGAGAATTGCAACGATATTAGCCGAAAGAGCAATACTAGATTCAGATACGAAGGTTATGATTTCTGCAATCAAGTGTATTGAGGTACTAGACACAGATCATGGAAGGGCAAAAGATCTCGTTCTTGCAGGTTGTACTCACAAAAATGTTAGTGTCAGAATGGCATGTGTAAAGATACTTCCAAGGTTGATGGGAGATGAGATATTGCGCAATCACTGCAATGCCTTACTTAGAGATGAAAAAGATGAAAAGATTCGGAAAGAATTGCAAGAGATGGCATTCGATGCACAAATTGAGGGGACTGAAGCGCAGAAAAACGCATTCTTGGCTCCAGCACCTAATGTGCCAAAAATCGATGTTGAAATTGCAGAATCCCAAGGGAAAACCGTGGGGCTGGAAGAACTACCCCCTCCCAGCGAAGAGTCGAAGAAGTCTCGACATGGTTAAGAGGGAGTTGCCGGTCGGCGAAACGCTCAAGGAGTATTACTCATGTCTGAACAACCTTTCAATTCCAAAGAACAACAGTTCGAAGACCTTTGGGATGGTGTAACACCAAATGGTGTTAANNGCAACAAAGNCNNTNAAGTTCCGTCAGTACATTCTAGAGCATGTTCGCCAGATGAAGAAGCCGCTTACTAGGGAAAATGCCCACAAGTACTGGATGGGTATTCTCAAAGCTGAGGCCAAAGATAGCGAAAACTTCTGATTGTGACACGGGGGTCACCCTCGTCCCGGTGGCCCATATTGGGAAGGGACGTAATGAGGTGACAAGATGTTCACGAATACACCATTCTCTGTTTGGGACTTAGATATTGGTTTGTTAGCTGGCTTGGAAAATATTGGCTGGGAATATGCAACCCAAGTACAAAAAGAAACAATTCCAATAGCACTGTCCGGAAAAGACGTTATTGGACAGGCCAGAACAGGTTCTGGTAAGACAGCAGCATTCGGTCTACCCGCTATGAACGCATGTCAATCAACAGGTGAACTCCAAGCACTTATTCTTGCACCAACTAGAGAATTAGCAAATCAAGTTGCTGAAGAGTTGAAAAGAATACAAGGTGATTCTGGATTAATCATTCAAACCGTTTACGGTGGCACTGACTTGGAGAAACAAGCTAGGAATCTAAAGNCTGGTGTAGACATCATTGTTGGCACACCTGGTAGAGTTATGGATATGACAGAAAGGGGNCATATCGACCTACAAAAACCCCACTTTTTTGTACTNGACGAAGCAGATAGNATGTTGGATATGGGTTTCTTTCCNGACATTATGTGGGTAATTGAGAGAATGACAAATAGGTCACAAACATTACTATTCTCCGCAACTTTCCCACAAGAGATTATAGATGCTGCAAATGAATTCATGATTGAACCCGACTTTGTGCTCACAAACACTGAAAAATTGGATATCCCGCCTATCGACCAATACAGTGTTCGCATAGGTCGAGCGAATAAATTGTGGGTTGTCGGTCGACTNTTGGTGAGAATGAATGACAATGATCAAACCATCATCTTCACCAATACCAAGCGAATGGTAGACCTATTAGTACAGCGTCTAAGGAAAAATCGTTTCGAAGTAGAGGGCATACATGGAGACCTATCTCAAAACCAAAGAGATAGAATAATTTCAAACTTCAAAGAAGGGAAATCTCGAACACTGATTGCTACTGATGTAGCAGCTCGTGGAATAGATGTAGACGGCATCACTTTGGTCATCAATTACGATGTTCCCGATGATGTTGATAATTACGTTCACAGGATTGGGCGTACAGGTAGAATTGGAAGAAAAGGAGAAGCTTGGGTTCTAGTAGGTAGAGACGACGTTCCTCAGATCAATAAAATCGCTGCCACACATTCTCTTGAAATCANCAACACAGAAGCACCGGAACTACCGGAAGGGATTGACAGAGACCCTGTTAGGAAACAGGAAGACAACGCAGAAGCAGCAGACGTGTTTGGAATGGTCCCGATTAGGATAAATACGACATCTATTTCCAAATTCGTTTTATCCTCNGAGATAATATCATCAGTAAAATGTCCAGAGCTCGCGGTTGGTGATATTACCATAATGGAAGATTTTACTATCGTNGAGGTACACAATAAACACGCATCGCTAGCGATAAAATCTCTTATCTCAAAGGGACATGATGTCTCAATTATCGAATCCTAGTCATTCTTCACTTGTTGAAATTGAAGTTTCATCCGCTGAATCGTTTTCATCGAATTTTGATCGCAAAGGATTACTTAAATCAGGCTTTTCAATAGTTATTATTGTGCCTGCAAATCCAAGCATTCCCAATGTAGCAAGCGACCATGACGTCTGTATCTCTTGTGACCATACGTCCCTTGCTTCACCGCATTCACCCGTCACACTNGAATAAAATTCACACATGTCGACAGTTTCTTTTGCTTGCATTGCCTTTTCATCGCTNAATACATTGACAAATGCCCCTATTACGAGTAATGCAGCGATGACGATAACAGATTTATTCAGCANACTCCATTCTTTTCGGTAAATGAACTTNCACTTGTCATTCCCGGCCGCATTTTCTCTTCGTATTAGATTGCCAGCATTAACCCATTTAAACCATATCAGCCACATTATGACTAGAACAATCAAGAATCCCCATTGATAAACAAAGGAGTGGAAATCATGCATTGGTTGTTCACAGCCTAGCATATTTGGGTTTTCAGCACATCCAGCGACTGCAAGAGGGTAGAGTACAACAAGTCTAACAATGTTCAACACGTAAACTACCCCGCACGCCACTAGAGCACTTTTAATTCTGAGTCTCTGTGGAACNCCTGTTGTCATCATAATAAGAACAGAGATGAAAATCATCTCATGGACGCCAGCACACTCATCTGATACATACAAACGTATGTTGTCTCCAAAAAAGTCAGGGTGCTTCAAGGTGACTAAAGTAGTCCAGCCTNTGTATTCGGATAATGTGGCTGAACCTGGTCCATAAATTAGTTCAGTCAAGTGAAACCAAATCCAAGCCTCAGATTCTTGAATGAGACCCAAAGTGTTGACTGGTTGGGTTATAAACCAATAAAAAACCTCTACGAGTAACAACGCAATTGGTATTTTCAGATAGGCCCGGCCAAGATCGAAAACCTCTGCCCAAGAAAGGTCTTCGACCTCTTCTGCAAGCGGCTTGTCCCCTTCGGGCATGGTCGGCAATAAATCACTTCATTCATGAACTCTCACATGGGATAGGGTTGAAGCCTACCGTCCTCTCGGATTGTTTGTGGAGCCGACACACAAGTTGGATGTCTTGGGTCATTATTGCCCAGTTCCTGTTTCTCAAGCTAAAAAAGCACTTGGAAAACTAACTAAGGGAAGTGTTCTTATGGTGATTGCAGATGACCCCGAAACAATGCATGATATGCCAATTCTTGTAGATAGGCTAGGTCACAATTTGATAGAAGTGCAACGCGTTTCAGGAGAATTCAAGTTCATTATCGAGGTATGCATATGAACATAAGTGAGGTACCCAGTGAAGCAAGGCTTCCTACAAAATATGGAGAATTCAATATAAGAGTCTTTCATGAAAAAGATACAGGCTTTGATCATGTTGCCTTGACAATGGGAGACCTTAATGGACCAGATCCAGTTTTGATGCGTGTCCATTCTGAGTGTCTTACAGGAGATGCTTTTGGCTCATTACGATGTGATTGCGGACCTCAATTAGATGCTGCTCTAAAAGCAGTAGCACAACAAGGCTGGGGGGTAATTATTTATCTTCGTCAAGAAGGNAGAGGAATTGGATTGCATGCAAAGATTCAAGCGTATCATCTTCAGGATCAAGGAGTNGATACATATGATGCAAACGTGATGCTAGGATTGCCAGCTGATGCACGTAACTATAGAATTGCGAGTACGATGTTAAAAGCTCTCAAAATAGATACTGTAAACCTTCTTTCTAATAATCCCGATAAAGTAAAACAATTGAAAGAATATGGGATAAAAGTGGTTGAAAGAGTTCCACTCCTTGTGGGTGTTGTTAATGAAAATCGAGACTACTTGCAAACAAAAGCAGATAGAATGGGACATCAAATCAANCTGGGNGATGATTGAATGGTAAGAATTGAAGCAACATACGATGGAAATCTACGATGTACGTCTACTCATTTACCATCAGGAACTGAGTTAGTCACAGACGCCCCTGTTGATAATAGTGGGAAAGGGGAATCATTCTCGCCAACAGATCTTCTCGCAACATCGATGCTGACTTGCATAATGACGATTATAGGAATAAGGGCGAATGCAAGGGCCCTAAACGTTACTGGAATGAAGGGTTCAGTTGAGAAAACTATGGCTTCCAACCCTCGAAGGATTTCAAAACTAGAAATAAAAATCAATTTGCCAAAAGAAATTGATCTACAAGACAGGTCCTGGTTAATCTCAGAGGGTTGTAATTGCCCAGTCTGTCTTTCTGTCAGTGAATCTATGGAAATCGATATCACATTCGAATAGATATTCAGGGAACTCTGTTAATTCATTATGCTTACAGTCCTCCTTTTGATTATGGATATTTACCTTCCTAGGCCGACTTTGCTATTTTGACAATATGTACAGCATAAATGGGAATAGCAAATAGATTGTTTATGCACACCTTTGAGAACTAAGACTTCTTGGATTTATCATGGCAAAGATACTAATGCTAACGGCTACATCTGATAACAACCGCAATTTGGCTCAGAAATTTGCGGATACTGCCGAGAAGATGGGTCATGAAGCAAGCATAATTGACCTTGTGGAGTTAGACATGCCAATGTTCACAGTAGCACGGTCAAAGGAATTGGACGTGGTACAAGGTATGTCTGAATTGAAAGAAGCGATGTCCAGTGCTGATTCATGGATGATAATTGCTCCAGAATATAATGGCTCAATGCCTCCAACATTGAACAATGCGGTTGCTTGGCTAAGCACTGAGTGGCAGGATTTCCGTGCTTTATTCAATAGACGCAAAGTTGGTCTTGCAACACATAGTGGAGGAGGCGGGCCGCACGTAATCATGGCAATGCGTCAAATGTTTTCTTTCCTTGGNTGCATAGTCNTNGGGCGTAATTGTATATCGAANAAAAACAAGGAAGCCAACCCNGAGACANTAGAAGATATGCTTAATCAGTTAGCAAACTAACTNTAGCAAAATCACTAATATCGGTGTTCATCTAGAGATTGCCATGGAGATTAACGAGTGCTTCATCACAACCGCTGGTGAGGATTGGGTNAGAATCGAGAATTGTAANGTTCACATGAATGTAAAGCGTCGNTTACAGCGCACAGTTATTCGCGGCAACGAGGGNGACGATCTTTTAGACGAGGGTGCTGAATCTGCNATATACACAATTACTGGNAAGATGAATATGGACAAGTACAAGGAAATTTTGACCATTTTTAGAAAGGAACAACCTATTTTTCATGATCCATTTGAAGATAGACAAATGAAAGCTCTTTTTGCAAGTATAGACTATGATAGTTCTACAGGTGAATACGAATTCGTTCTCTATGAGGACGCTGAGCAAGATGAAATCATGTCCTGAGGACCATTATTCCTCAGTTCATACTGGCGATACGTTGTTATGCCACTCAGCACTAGGTTTGTGCCAATCTCTTAACTGGTCTGTTTCTAGACGCAATTGTAGTCCGTCGCCTTGGTCTAACTCTAGGTTNTCTAAANTGAACTCGACAATGTGTTCGTTGTTTCTGAATGTGTCATCGAATAGGGTTTCTTCAGCAACTACCACACTTCCTTCTGTCCACTGCATAATCACTCTTACNTGACATTCTTGAAACGGGTTCCTAAGAGAACAAGATTCACTAGAACCATCGTGTTCGATTTTTACAAAACCATCTATTGATTGTTCCAATGGCATGGCCATTAGATCAATTATTGTATCTTTACCAGTCGGCGCACACGTACACTCCATGTTGTCGACTTCTGCGCTTCCAACCAAGTTAACTTTGATTTCAATTGTCATGGTCTCGATACTCGAAGGGGATGCTGTTTTTGCAGTTACTACGTAGTTTCCAGGATTATCGTAGCGGTGAGAAATTATTGCTCCAGTTCCGGAATTGCCATCTCCAAAGTCCCACTCAACGGTATCCTTTTCTCCGGTGGTAGAGAATAAGAATTCGTGTAAAATCATGGTAACTGATTTCTCTTCATTGTTATCCCCGTCATCAATTTCAACCAATTTGTAGTGATTTGTCCCTTCAGCAAAATCAACCTTTGCGACAAATTCCTCTGGGTTCTCTGAATTGAGGACTCTGTATGTGAGTAAGGTACTAGCAAAAATTGCTGAGCCGAGAATCAGAATAATCAAAGAAACGGCTGTCGGCCTCCCAAACATGTGTCNCAATCACGGTTGTGTTCTTATGAAGTGGTGTTTTTCCCGACGCCTTTGGAAACATATCTTGATAAGAACTTAGCATTAACAAAAATCATGGACAATCTGCCATTATTCGTATTGCCGATGGTACTACTTCCTGGAGAGGTTCAGGAACTAAGGGTATTCGAGCCTCGATACAAACAGATGCTTGACGATTGTCTCCTAGATGGCAAAAATTTTGGATTGGTAAAAAGCGATTACCTCTCTGATGTAAACCACTGGGATGGCCCGGCTCGATATGGTTGTGAAGCAGAAATATTGTATCATGAAACAAAGGGTAGTAATCATTTCTTACAGATTATAGGCAAGAGGAAATTTTCTATAGACAAAGTGCATGCTCCCGCTTTACCACCATTTAGTCATCCATCGATGAGTAAATTCAATGAAGATGACGGAATCTATCCTGATTTAGAAACGCTTCTTGCGAACATTCCTGACGAGGTTGAATCAAACAAGCTTTACATTAGTGCTGATGTAAAATTTCACGAACTCAATGATGCGATGGACGAATTTCAGCAGAATGAACTCGAACAAATCGTTCGTACAATACTGCAGCGTGTTGGTTTGATACTGCGAATTGACGATGACGCATTCGCAGATTGGATCGAAACATCTCCAGTGATTGGGTTAATCGATGATAAACCAGAATCCATTTTCGCAGTTTCTGGGCTTTTGCTTGGGGACCTTGATTTAAGACAGGAAATTCTTGAATCTAATGATGTAGAATCTGTGATGAAGCTGCTAAGAAGTGAAGTTGGTAAATTCACAGAAGAAGAATAATCATACTATTGTTGATTGAATAGAGTATTTGCCGTGCTTTGTTTGAGAGTTCTCTTTCCATGCTATAGCCGCAGTTTCCCATGAGACTGAATAGAGATTTGATAAGATATCTTTTACGCTACTATTGTTGTTTTGATGTGCAAATAGATCATCATCCATATCATCTTTGAGTTCAGTTAGAACTAGGTTTCCGAGATTATCTTCACTAACAAGCCCAATTTTGGGTGCATTGATATCACTAGCGAGTATTGTAACAATGTCCTCGTAATCGAATGTTTGTCCTTCTGAAATGGTAATTTTTGTTATCGGATTGACTAATTCGTCAATAAGTTCAACGATTTCTCCCTTACCTTTTGAGTTTAGAATTGAATTAAACCGAGATTGAATCCATGTTGGCAAAATTTTCAGGTCTAGCACTGAAATTTTAACATTAGAGTCAACTGGTTTCTTTGATAATATTACAACATCGTTACCATTGTCACGTAGTATGCGACTTATTATGGCTTGATTTAGTGGACTAGCGTTTACTATGTACAATCGGTTTTCAGCACAGTTTTTTCTGTTAGCATGNATATGATACTTATTGAAATCTATTCTTGATTTATGAGTCTCTATGTCTCTTTTCCTTACAATACCCATCACAGGAATTGATGGTTCAAATGGCCTGTCAAATAATCCATGGCACCACTGGACCCCTACGATTGATGAAGGGTCTCTACCGTCTAATGCATACTTATCATTCAGTTTTTGAGATAACAGCAGGGATTTTTCTAAAGAATCTGTCCATAATGGAATACCTTTCCCCCAAGTCATTCGTAAATTATTGTGTAGTTCACCATTTTTTGTGAGAGAGTTCTGACAATCGTTCCATAGATCACTGGGAGACTCACCATACTCCAGTTTGTAATCCGGAACTAGATTTGTTCGTACATCACCTTCGCTTCTTCTCCAAGAACCAAGGGCCCATCCGGGGAGGTTTGCAGGGGAATATGGGTCATCACAACTGTAAATGTGATGCCAGGCATGTTCTCTGAAAATTAGAAGTTCATCCAGATATTTCTCAGCTGATTTCGTCCCTACTGCAGCCGCCTCTCTTGCTACCTTCATTGGTGACAGAAATCCATAATGGAATGCAGATGATAATCTGGATACCCCATTAGGGTCTGCGGCGTTATTTCTTCTACGTGCGTATCCACTCAAACCTGTATCAAGGAATTTCTGCCAACGGTTTCTAGCAAAGTTTTCTCCGCCTTTCTCCCTCCAAACGGGGAGTACAGTTGGGTCGATATTGCATTCTTTAAGTAATTCAAACCTTGCAGACATATCAGCGATTTGGGTTTCTACATCGATTGGCTCGAATGGTAAATCACCGGTGTATCTTTCTGGAACAACCGTAACCTTTGGCCAGGTTCGTTGCATGCGGTTTTTGCGTAGTTTTTTTGTTGCACTTCTAAATTTGAAAGGCCTATCTACAGATTTACCGTACAATGGCATTGGTATCACGCAGTGGCAGTCAACTTCAATCACCGGGCATTTCGCAATTTTTGCTACACTGTTTACCCACTTGTCCCAAGGAGGTATCGGAAATAGGTCTGTGATAATCATAGATGCTATTGAAGCGAAATCTTTCATCACACTCGGCCTATGCGAATTCCTAGCGACGTGCAGAGTATGACGAATCCCATTCTTTTCGCAAAGCCTAGATACATCAACTGCAGCATCTAGAAGCGTATTGTGGTGCCTCAAAGATGCGTGTGGATACCGTTCGTCTATACCGTGATAGACCAATAATGGAAGGCCATTCTCATACGCAATTAATCTGCCAATATCGATTGCAGGATTTTCATGAAATCGATGGGAAGATTTCAACCAAACAACTACTGGGCCAGAATTTCCAATGTGCTTGCCATTATCTATCACTCGTACCCTTTCACTGAGATGCTCTGGTANTGAGTTGAACATGACANNGGGCAATAATTTGACAATATATACAAGTGTATTATTCTAGAATTTCTAAACTTGGTACTAAAGTAGTGGGCCAAAGTAAACTCCTGCGTAGATTGTTATACTTGAGGCTATGACAATCAGCACATTATCATCGATAGGNCCGAATTCGTACCTCTCAACAAATGAGGCAATAGCACCAGAGATTCCACCCCACAGTGGGATTGCCGGTTCAGCACTATTGCCTATTATTATTCCAAGAGGGATGCACAAAACGGCCATGCCAAGGTTACCCCAAGCACTTTTTGTCCGTTTTGCAAACATCTTGTTCCTAATTATGCCGGTCACACCGTCACCATAAGCCATGAANAANGCTGGAAGAATCGCTAACCATGGATTCCCTAAAATTTCCCAAAGGACATATACAGATATTCCCAGCATGAACGCAAATGTAGCATCGTTCATGTTTTGTTCTGTCTGCATCCACCACAATCTCTTGTCAAGCAAATGTGTAGCTGCAAGAGCAACCGATCCGACTACACCACCAATTAATGGATACACAGGGTTTGAAAAAACGACTGGGCACAATATCAGGGGAACTCCACCTGCTACCATGTGTGCAACCTTTCGGTTGTAATAGACCGCAACCATGTGTTCGCAGCCTTTAGACATAAAATATGCATGTAGTGGCTTAATTGCCATAACTGTGGCTATGGCCCAGCCACCTAAAGTGAGGCACCACAGTAACTGTGTGTCAACCATGCGTGGTTGTCACCAACCTAGTGCATAAAAATGCCTGATGTTTACACCGCTTGTGAAAACATCAACCAACCTATGTTCATGATCAAGGCTGGTAGGGCTAAGAAGAATATCGTGATTGATACTGGAAATGCTGATACAAAACTGTACATCAAAATTATCGTCATTAGCAATGCTATCATTTGTATGCCACGAATTACGGTCGGTGCGTACTTGATAACCAGGTTCTCTGGTGTGTTCATATGCGGTGTTATTTCTACCTGCGTCATGGCATATGGTTGGTATGAGGGTATATAGTAGGGTGTTTTTTTCTTAGCAAAATCAGCTTGAACATGACAGCATTGAACACCCAACCCGGTGTCTAGCCCACTCTGGACGCTTTTTGTACCATTTTTCTGCAAAATCTGCGTNCTCAAGATAAGGTTCTTTCAGTAATATATGGAGTTCTTTACATACTGTATAATCACCTTTTTCTGCAGCATCTATAGCCANTTGTGCCATCCAGTTTCTAAGTACATATTTTGGATTATTTTTTATCATTAAGTCCCGATTCGGATTAGAGTCAACTCTCTGCCACCATTTTTTGAGCCATTTATTCCACTCATCTTCCGGAANTGCATTCTTGTCATAGAATGCATACTCTAAGCCTTGGACTGAAGGTGCACTCAGTTTTCCTAGCTCTCTGAAGAAGATGGTCATATCAGTCTCAACCATCTGCATTAATTCGTTTAATTCAGAGATTAATTCTTCATCAGACTCGTTGTANTGTGTTATTCCCAGTTTAGCAGCCCACACTTTGTTTATTTCTGATTCATAGCATGATATGTAGAAATCCAAAACCTCAGTNAATCTACCGGTTTGTTCTACTAATGGAGAAATCGCTTCTAAAAATCTGGCTACATTCCATGCTGCTATTTGCGGCTGCGCCCCATATCGGTATCGTTTTCTTCCAGCATCTGTNGTATTTGGTGTCCANCCAGGGTTGTAATCTTCTACCCAACCATAAGGCCCGTAGTCNATAGTCAATCCATGGATAGACATATTGTCTGTATTCATGACTCCATGAACGAATCCAACTCGCATCCAGTGTGCAACCATTTCTGCAGTGGTTTTGGCCACGATGCGTGCCCATTCAATAATTCCATCTTCATTAAACTCGCACATTGGGAAATGATGTTTCAGAGTGTGCTTTACAAGGGAATCAAGGCTAGCCTTATCTCCCATCATAGTGTGAATTTGAAAACTACCGAGGCGGATAAAACTCGGAGCGACTCTGCATACAACAGCACCAGGCTCGAGTTGTTTATTNCCATTGTACAGCATATCTCGCATNACCTGCTCTCCAGTAGTTACAAGTGACAGTGCTCTGGTTGTAGGTACACCAAGGTGAAACATTGCTTCGCTACAAAGAAATTCACGGATAGACGATCTAAGAACTGCTTTTCCGTCCGAATGTCTGGAATACGGAGTCTGGCCTGAGCCCTTCAATTGCAATTCTAGAACTTCAGTCCCAGTATCTACCTCACCCAAGGTTATTGCACGTCCATCTCCAAGTTGCCCTGCCCAATTACCAAATTGGTGCCCTCCGTACCTTTGCGCGTAAGTGTCCATACCAGAAACAGGCTTGCCACCTGCCAGCACGTCTGCTTCACCTTTGTCAAGGCCCAAATCGCTGCCCACCTCTTCAGACCACAAGCGAAGTTTTGGTTTTGGTGCGGGTGTTGGAAGAACTCGTGACCAACANGCATTGGGAACTTGACGGCAAGGCCCACCTATTTGTTCATCTCCTGGTGTTTCGGACAAGAATCGGTTGAGCCATGTGAGTTCTGATANCTGGCCCATGNTNTGTTGTAGAATGGGTTGCTTTTCAATATGTGTTAACAGAATATTCATGACTTCTCTCTGCGTAGCAAAGGCATGAGCAACACATTATGGGTCTTGAAGACAACACTCCCGGTATCTTGGAGAGAGTTCGAAGTAACCTCTTTTGCCCAATCTTTGTTGGANGCTGGGGCTGGTTGCGTTCAACATCACAAGGTGTCATCTACATACAAGTGGGAAGGTAAAATTCAATCAGAATATGANTGGTCTTTACAGATAAAAGTCTCTGAGGACAACAAACAAGCAGTTGCTGACTTAATTCAAGAAAAACATCCCTACGACGTCCCCCAGATAATAATGTGCGAGTTCCAATCTAATGTTGCATACTATGATTGGGTGACTAGGGGATAATTTCCGAAGTCTAATGACCCAATACGCATTCTTTGAGTATAGGCGTAATCAGGGAAATCGATATCTTGCAANATTGAGGCACGATGGCAGAACCNTATCAATGATGAGCCCATGGCGGTGTTGGGCGTGCTTGCNAAGATGAGTAAATACGGGGATAAGAANGTCGTTGATCTCTCCGAATGGGGACGACCAATAGCACGTATAGTTTCTCGGTTTCTAAAAGAAAAACCCATTTCTGTTATGCAAGTTACAACTATTCATCTTCTACTCACAATATACTGTGCTTGGNTAATCTTAGAAGGAAATACAATCATTGCATGCTTTCTTCTTATCATCAAGGGAATTATTGACGCTGTTGATGGAGAACTCGCTCGAATTCGTGAACGCCCATCGCATGTTGGAAGGTATTGGGATACCGTTGCAGATACCATAGGTTTGATAGCAGTCATGCTTGCGTTTGGAAGCCTATACAGTTGGGAAACAATCCTAACAATTGCTCTTATTTTTGCNACNTTGCTTCAATANTCACTATTCAATCACTATTCAATAATGATGAGAAACTTAGGTTCTGGTGACACTACTAGTCGCGTCGATGAAACAGTAAAGCCCGTCGCTTATCCTTGGGAGCGACAGTCCAGCGTGAACTTTTTCCACGCTCTCTACATTGTATTTTTCAGCTGGCAAGACAGAATTATCTCAGTACTATCAGGGAGGGGCTCAAAAACCCTAGTCTTCGAACTGACTGTATCCTCATTTTTGGGGTTCGGTATGCAATCGCTGGTAATTTTTGCATTAGCACTAACTGATAACCTCAGTTACTTACCCGAACTAATCCTTGGNGTGAACATGGGATTAATGGCACTGGTATTTTTGCGNAGTCGTATCTAATNCTAACTAAAGCAACCAGTCCCCTCTAAATCACCAACAATCTATCATTTCTNTTCCNAAATGCTTTGATAGTTAGTTTGTATTGATACTACTCTTTTTTTCAAACAAAACTTAGTCTGATGGGATATTTTGAAATTAGTACAATTAATGAACCGAAACATGGGGGGAATTAGGAAACTGATATTTGGCCCCAAGGACGGAGATATCGAGGCTCTAAAAGAGAAATACGGGCGCTCTCCTTCAGAATTCATTAGTTTACCAAATGGCGTTCAAGTACATTTACGAGATGAAGGAGATACTGAGGCTCCTGTGATTATTTTAGTCCACGGACATAGTGAGGATTTACACACTTGGAACAACCTTGCCAAGCATCTTATTAGTGATTTCAGGGTTATCAGATTTGACTTGCGTCGTCATGGCCTGACCGGTCCATCGCCTGATAAAGAATACAAATTAGAGAATTATGTTTCTGATTTATCTATGCTGATTTCACATTTGGGATTGGACTCCTTCATCATAGTCGGTCATTCAATGGGTGGAAGAATTTCCCTCAAGTACACAATAGAGAACTCAGACAAGGTTGCTGGCCTGGTTCTAATTTCTGCAAGTGGGGCGCCAAACGTGAAAAAATCCTCTCCCCCAATGGCGCTTAGGATGATGAAAAATCCTCTTGGACGTGCAATAATTAAACGAGTTTGGTCTAGAAAGATGGCAAAATCATCCCTACAAGACATGGTGTTTGAAAAATCGATAATTACGGATGAGGAAATAGATAGATTGTGGGATCTCTCTAGATATCCAGGAAGCATGGATGCAATGTTTAGAGAGTTTGCAATACCTTGGCAAGATTTCACTTCTGATGAAATAGGAGACGTCGCCGTACAAACTTTGTTGATTTGGGGGAATGAAGACACAATTTGTCCGAGGACAAAAGGGGACTGGTATCATTTGAATTTACCAAATTCGACCATTGTGGGATTGACAAGTATTGGTCACAATCCTCAACTTGAATGTCCTCGTCNTTGTTATGAAGAAATCTTANCTTGGACTGAAAAGCTAGATGGAAATANTAACTCANAAGATGGAAAAACCTCGTAGATNTATCATAACCATACAATTTATTTTGNCAAACACAATTGAGTCAAATCCTATACATATTCACTACGGAAACCNGTTTTGAGCCAGCCTCAAGGCGGAATTGAATGAAATCTCATGTTAACAGTACTTCATTGATTGTAGTAAGTAGTCCAACAATTATTGCAAGAATTAGCAGAGCATTAGTGAAGGTATGACCTTCGACTTCTTCTCCCATAAATGTCATTCCATCCTCCATTCCCTCTGGTTTCAGCCTGTAGTAGCTTGTCAAAACAAGTAGCATAACTAACGGAATTGTGAGTATGTCCATTTGGTTTTGGTCGCTAGTAGTGCGAGCAAGTCCAGCAACAAGTCCAACATAAGTTGTTACAGTAACTGCGACGAATGCAATGGCGGATGGATGCATAATCATCCATTTTCCTGACGGTCCATCCATAAGAACTAGGCCAGCCCAAATTGTGTACACCAAGAGCATAGCACCTGTAACTGAAACCGTAGTTGGTAGTGGAGCGCCCAGCCCCTCGCTATCATCCAGCAACTTAACCCATTCTTTGTCAGCAGGGAATCCGTCTGCAATCACAGTATCTGGTGTGAAGATCATCCTTAGAGCGAAGAATAATCCTGAACCTACGAGGAAAATCAGAGACAGCATCGCAATCTTATCTTTGACATTAATTCCTGGCTTAAAATCAGACAAACCATCATTTACACCCTCTCCTCTCAGCAAGAGATAAGCTGCTGTGTAAGTTATTGTTGCAAAAATAGATGCATACTTTGGAGTGTCACTTGCTGCACTATCAGGATTCCAATATGTCCAGATGCATACTGTCATAGTCGTCATCCCAGCAATGACTGGTAGCATAATTCTCCATTTTCCTTTAGCACCTTCAAACATAATTAGCATGGTTGAGACAAATATTCCGAAAAATAATACTCCATTAAATCCAGTCTCAATACCACCTTTTCCGTAAGCAGGGTCACTCTCTGAACCGGCTAAGCCATTTTTGATGAGAGCAAAACCAGTGTCGCCTCCTGTTACATATTCTGTTGCAAAGAACATGAAGCTAACCGAGTAGACAAATAGTAGCAGTGCTGATATTCCGAGACATATTTTTGCGGGGGTTGATTCGATTTTTATCATCTTAATCGTGAATCTATATCCAAAGTCGATGCTTAATGGTACCTATTGTTTTTGGAAAATATGAGCCGATATAAGCACCCATTTCACCAAATCGTGTCAACTTAACAGGTGCAAAGGTGCTCGTGCCGGGGTGCAGATTACATTACTCAGTCGTAAGTAATTGTATGTTTAATCTTCAAAACGTAAAATGCACGAGAAGTACGGAAGTAGATATTATCACCATCCATAATGAAAATATAGTCAGAAGCAAGACCCGAATTCTGACCGTTCAAATCTACAACTTGCCAAGTAGAATGATTGGTTGTATCATGAACCCAAATTTCAGTCCCTGTTATTCCATCGTCAGCACCAAAGTAAATTCTCCCGTTATTTACTGATATTTTTCCATATCCAGCAGTATTTGATAATATGCTGCCGTACGGGCCACTATTTATGTCAGCAACTTGCCAAGTAGAATGATTAGAAGTATCATGTGCCCACAATTCACTACCTGTTAATCCATCACCAGCATTAAAGTAGATTGTATCTCCAATAACTAAACTCAGATATTGCCCGGCGCGACTACCTTCGTTTTCAGCCCCGGTATATATGTCCGTAACTTGCCAAGTTGTAGAATTGGAAATGTTGTGCGCCCAAATCTCGGAATCTTCAAGTCCCAACCAAAGGTCGATGAAGGTCTGATTTTTAACAGCAGAAAAATAAATACTATCGCCAACTAATTCCATCATATACTCACCTGCTCTACTGTTACAACCACTTTCGCATATATTTGTCAACTGCCAAGTAGTATAGTTAGAAGTATCGTGCACCCATAGCTCGTCTGATGTTCCATTATTTGCACAAAAATAGATTTGATTATCGACCACTATAGAATTCATACAATCAGAACTAAAGCTGCTATTACTACCTGGATTTATGTCTGTCAATTGCGAGGTAATGTTGTTAGAAGTATCGTGCACCCATAGTTCAAACCCTGTGTTTCCATCATTTGCAGAAAAGTAGATTTTGTCATTAATCAAGTGTGAAAAAGAATATCCTGGAGATGAATCACCTGTGCCCACTCTGATATCTTCTACCATCCATGCTTCATCGTCATTCCGGTCATAAACCCACAATTCTCTACCCGACACTCCATCATCTGCAGCGAAGTAAAATCTATCTCCAACTATCATTTCCATACCACTGCTTCCAGGATAGCTATTGCCTGAACCAATATTGATATCTTCTACCATCGAAATACTCCTTGTGTAAGTGTTATACATCCAGAGTTCCCAGCCATTATTTCCATCACTTCCCATCATGTAAATAATATCTTTATCAACGGCTAGGATATGAGGGCCGGTATTCCAGCTATTATATCCAATATCTATTTCTCCAACCAACCATACACTCCCTGTCACAGTGTCATATCCCCATAACTCTGAACCATTAAAATTATCAGATCCAACGAAATAAATCGTATCACCGATAAGATGTGGAATACGGGTGTGTACACTCCACATGTTCATATTATTGATTTCATGGACATATGAAAGTTCATATTTACTACAATAAGTGGTCCTGTAATCTATTTCACCTTCTTCAAGTATACCATTTTGTGCTGTTCCTTCGCCATCTCCATTGTCAAGTCCATTAGATATTATACGTCCACCTTCAGTACATCCCATTGAAATATTTGGAGATGACAGACTTGTCAGCATAGTTTCTGGTGAAGAACTTCCATCAGCACCATCTTGTCCATTCGCACCGTCTAGTCCATCAGCACCATCTTGTCCGTCAACACCATCTTGTCCATCAACACCATCTTTCCCATCTGCACCTGCAGGGCCTTCTGAGCCGTCTTCTCCAGCATCTCCACTAAGACATCCAGCTAGGGACATAGTCATCATTAGAAACGCAAATAGCAATGCATGTACTTTCTTCATAGTCTGCCTAAAGTACATACGGTCTTTGAATAAAGCGGTGAACTTCAATTTGTAGACAATTGTATCTCTTTCTGGAATAGGGAATAATCAACTTCTCGACTATCCTTGACTCCAGGTTTGAATGTTACAAAGAATAGAATGACCAATAGTGGTGGCAGGAAAATAAAGAAAAACGACACGAAGGGGTGTGCTTTGACCCACTCTTCGGCGGCCTTGTTGACTTCCTCCATTTCTGTTTCAGTCTGAGTGCTCGTGCCGGGATTTGAACCCGGGTCGAAGGCTCGAGAGGCCTTCATGATGGGCCACTACACTACACGAGCGGTAGGCGACCGTCATGTCACCGGTATTTATTCTGAACGGGTATTGTAACAATCATATTCATTACAATGTGAAAGTGAAAGATTAGCGCAGTACACTCATTGTCCACTTTCACTTTCACTTTCGAGTCTTCATTTTTCATTGATATATTGGCCTATCCTAATTCCATTCATGAACAGAACGCTGAGATTCTCAGACCTTGTGTCGAGCGGAGAAAAAGAAAGTATGAACAAGCGATATGGAACTCACATAGTTTCCTCTGATGGTAATTGGGACTGGAAACCTTTGAAGATCGAAGTTCCAGTTACCTGGAAAAACCTCGCTCGTAGAACCAGAGGTGAGGCATGATGAGCAGAACAGGTCGATTGCGAAATGAGATAGCACAGTACTTGGAAGACAATGGCGTGTCAAACACAAGTCAAATACTAGACCACATCAACAAACGTTTCCGTTGGGGAGCAACCATGAATCAAGTGGGTAACCTCCTTGCTAGAGACAGTAGATTCGAGAAACTCGGAATTACCGAGGGCACAACCATGGCTGGTTTTCGCGAAAGAGTCTGTATTTGGGCTCTGACAGCGAACTGACCATGTACCCCTGTCACACCCCATAGGTCTGATGTGGCGCGAGATTGTTGAGTTGTCAAGGCCGAAAAACGTCGTACTTGCTGCGATAACGGTCCCTCTGGGAGCTCACCTAGCCCTCGGTGATGCTTGGACATTACAAGCACTCGGTCTCGTGGCCCTTCAGACCACTTCTGCAATTTGCTTTATGGCTGCAGGCAATACATTCAATGACATAGCAGATGTTTCTATAGATAGTGTATCTAAACCACAAAAAGTAATTCCGTCTGGAAGAATTACTATCGGAAATGCTTCAAAAATCGCCTATGCATTTACATTCCTCAGCGCCTGTTTCATGCTTGCTGGCGCTATGTTTACACAGGAACCAGTTCCACTGATTGCGATATGGAGTGCTGCTGCCTTATTGATGTATACTTACGATGCAGGACCAAAGACCAAAAACATGGGTTTGATTGGAAATATCGCAATCTCATTGATGGTTGGAGCAGTAATTGTTTTTGGCGCTGCAGCTGTATCTCTTGCTTCTACTGAATTGGTTCTATACGCTGCTGTTGTCGCATTCTTCGCTAATTTGGGTCGAGAGATTATCAAAGACTGTGAGGATATGGAAACAGATGAAGGGCGCAATACCTTGCCAATGCGTGTTGGATTGATGAATGCTAGGGCAACTGCATATGTGTTCATACTCCTGTCCATGGTTAGTCTGGGTTTGGCACATTACACGGGGCCATTGGAATATCACTATCTGGTATTTCATGCACCAGCAATTTTCATTTTATTCTCACTAAATGGTCCGCTATTTTTGGGTGATGATCACAAAGCACAACAGAACGTTCGTTTTGGAATGTTACTGGGTTTACTGGCTTTCGCTGTGCAAGTAAGTATACTCTGACTTAGATTCCTACTCCCATCATTTCGCCCATCGCTGACCAAGCTCCGTTATCGACTAGGTAAGCGAGTAAACTCATCTGAGCCCACATCCTATTTTCTGCTTGGTCGAACACGATACTGTTGGCATGATCCATTACAGCATCGGTAACCTCATCACCTCTGTGAGCGGGAAGGCAATGCATGAATGCCCAATTTTCCTCAGCGTTTGAAATCAATTCCATGTTGACTTGAAAACCGTCAAAGTCTGCCATTTTGTCTTTCAAGCCTTCCTCTCCCATCGAGACGAAAACATCTGTGTAGATTACATTAGCATTTTTTACTGCCTCTACAGGGTCGTTTGTCCCTGATAGTTTAGATCCATTTTCGCTGGCGAAATCTTTCGCTCTAGCTACAACGTCTTTTGCTGGGTCATACCCTTCGGGATTTGCATAACTAAAATCAATTCCCAACATTGCACATGCTAACATTAAATCATGCAGTACATTGTTTCCATCACCAACCCATGCCACTTTGAGACGCTCCCTTTCTGGAAAGTGCTCTAAAATTGTCATTAAATCCGCCGCTGCCTGACAAGGATGATGCTTATCGGAGAGTGCGTTGAGTACGGGTACACTGGAGTTTGCGGCTAGTTCTGCGACATCAGAATGAGCAAAGCACCTGTACGTAATGGCTCCAAGGAATCTTGAAAGTACGTTTGCAGTGTCGGCAACAGTTTCCGATTTGCCTAACTGTATGTCATTTTTCAATAAAGTTAGGGGATAACCACCTAATCGATTAATTCCTACCTCAAACGACACTCGGGTACGGGTACTGGGCTTTTCATAAATGCTACCAACTGCTAGGTCGGCGAGTGGGAAAAAGTTCAGGGCTATCTCGTCTCCTGACTTCCACATCCGTTTGAATTCTATGGCCCAATTTAGAATGTCTTCAAAGTCTTCCGCAACGTCGTCAATCGCCAGTAAGTGGTCAGGCATATTGCCATGCTTAGATGGGCAGTAAAAAATCACATCGGTCAAGATTAGTTCTTTTCGTGTTCTATATCAGCCGCAAATCCGTCCCTTGCATCACTCATTCCACCAAATAGTGCTTGAGCGAATGTAAGTACATCAGCCATGCCATCCTCGGTTTCGCTTGATAAGGCTGTTAAACCAGGTGTCTGGGAGAACTGCTGCATCATTCTTAGTTGATTTATGGCGAATTCAGTACGCTGTCCGCCAGCTTCATCATACAGTGCCATTTCAAGAATCTCCAATCTTTCAGACCATTCCAAGATTTTCTCTAAGTCTTCCTCTTCAAGTAAATCAGATTTTGACAAGAAATTTTTTGTTGGAAGGCCCAATCTAAATTCCACAATGCTCGACAATAGCATCTGTGATACAAATCCAGATGGGCTCTTTGATAACATCGGATCAAATAGATAAATAATAGCAGCTTGTTCTTGGCCAAGTACTTCAATCAAGTGCGATGAGGCTTCTCTAAACGCAAATAATTCCACCTGACCTGGTGTGTCTACAATTATCAATTCACCTGATAGCGCATGTAATTGGTCAGCAACATCCAATGCTTGAGCAGCCACTAAGTCGGCTGCCAAGATTTGGGCTCCGTTTGGACCGAGATCGTATTCATTCATTACCTCGGTCAAGGAAATTACATCACGAACGTCAAATTCAGCGTCATAGTGTACTCTTTCTGCGCCTGAGTCGAGGTTGACGGCTATTGTTTCTGTCTCGATAAACCGACTCCATCTTTGAAAAGATGTGACAAGAGATGACTTTCCTGCTCCTGCAGTTCCAACAACAAAAATTACCGGCGGGGACGAGGTATCTAAACCAACCATGGCGAGCGGTCACAACATGTGTTCATCAACCTACCGTTTTTACTATCAAAACGGGTTTCTTTGATTGAGAATTTTCGCAAAATGGTTATACGCTGTGCACAAATGGGGTAAGTGCCACAGTATGGCAAATTGGAGGTTTTTTTATGAGCGAAGAAGAAGTCAACACACCACCACTACCACCTGGAATACCACCTGCTCCACCGGGAATGCCACCGGCACCACCAGGTATGCCACCTGCGCCACCGGCGCCTCCTGCTCCACCGGGAATGCCACCGGCACCACCAGGTATGCCACCGGCATCACCAGGTATGCCACCTGCTCCACCGGGCATGGCTCCTGCACCACCAGCACCTCCAGAGATGCCTCCTGCTCCGCCAGGTATGCCGCCAGC
>PBGS01000004.1 GCA_002720115.1 Methanobacteriota archaeon | reverse complement strand
CGTCACTAACTATGGTTTTTTCATAGGCGCTACAGAATCTAATGTTGAAGAATTACAGAAGGCTGTTGGAGTTCCTGGTGCACCGATAGCAATCCCCGGAATTTGTGGAATCAAAATTTTCATGGGATCATCAACTGGAGACCTGCTAGTTAACGAATCTGATGCACTAAAGACAATTTTCGACAACACTGCGGGGCTTATCGCAGTTCATGCAGAAGATGAAACAAGAATGGAAGAGAGAAAGCCATTGATAGAAGGTCGCACAGACGTAGCTGCCCATGCAGAGTGGAGAGATGATGAAACCGCTCTAATTGCTACAAAAAGGGCCGTAGGATTGGCAAAAGATAGCGGGCACCGCCTCCACATACTCCACCTCACGTCAGGAATTGAAGCAGACTACCTAGCGGATTTTACATCCTTGAGAGGAATTGACGGTGAAGCGCACATAACAACTGAAGTTCTTCCTCAACACCTAACATTCAACGAGAAAGATGTCGAAGAGCGCGGTACGAGACTGCAGATGAACCCACCGATAAGGTATGAACAAGACAAGGTCACATTGTGGAACAGGCTACTTGATGGAACCATCGCTTGTATCGCTACAGACCATGCACCTCACACAATGGAAAACAAGAACCTAGGCTTCCCCAAAGCGCATAGTGGAATGCCGGGAGTCGAAACCTCTCTTGCGGTAATGCTTACACATGTTTCTGAAGGGAATTGCACCCTTGAACAGGTTGTAAAGTGGATGTCAACCGATGTTGCAGAATGCTACCAAATGGTTGGGAAAGGCAAACTCGAAGAAGGATACGACGGGGATATCGTGTTAGTCGACTTGGAAAAGGAAATCGTTGTAGAGGATGAAAACACGTGGACGACTGTAAAGTGGAGTCCATTCGTTGGAAGAAATCTAGTCGGCTGGCCAGTTCTTACCGTAGTAGAAGGAGTACCTGTGTTTGAAAGAAATGATGAAACTGGACCAAAAGGACGATGTTTAGTAGAACCCGGGCAAGTAGGCAGGCCTTTGGTTATGCTTCCTTGGGACTAATTTGTATGCCACCACTATGATTCATACTGCAATTTTATTTACTAAACTAGATAATCGTCGCCCAGTGAAATCAATGAGTGGACTAGAACGGAAACTCGGACCGGGCTATCAACAGATCGTAATTGGAATGCTGATTTTTGCCACAGGGGCTCTTTGGGGTGTGATGTTAGCAAGTGGAGATGAAATAAATCTGAAGGACTTATTCATTTCAGCAGTAGTGATGCTATCTGGAGCGATGATAACAATGCTCGGTATATCATTTGGAACCGATTATGAAGATGATAGAACTAATGATTTACAAGATGCGATTGCCGAAATGACTAGCATGTTGAATGCCCTGCAGGCAAAAATATCTGGTAGCGAGAAAGCTTCTGAAGAAGAGTAATCATAGGTTATACAACTTAGAATATTTTGCCTCAACATAAGCCAAAAATGGTTCTGGGCTCGGTGGTGAGCCAGTTGCAGATTCAATCAATTCTGCCGGAGTCATTACTGAGCCCTTTAGGTGAATCTTATCCCTCAGCCATGCAAGCATGCTTGACCAATCTCCTGATTTTATGATTTCATCAATATCTCCCAGTTCATTGGACATTGTCTGTAACAGTTGTGCTGCATACAGATTACCAAGGGTGTAGGTTGGGAAATATCCAAACGCTCCCATCGACCAGTGAATATCCTGCAAACAACCTAGAGAATCGCTTGGTACTTCGATTCCAAACCAGTCTTTCATCATCTTATTCCAAGTTGCAGGTATATCCTTTACCTCGAGGCCCCCGTTGAAAATTAATTTCTCAATCTCATACCGAATCATAATGTGCAGATTATATGTGACCTCATCTGCCTCTACTCTAATGAAATCTGGCTTGACCTCATTTGCTACCAGATCTAAAGTCTCATTGCTCCAATCGGGACAATCGGGGAACTGTTCTCTGAACCATGGCATTGCGATATGCCAAAATGCTGCTGTTCTGCCAATTTGATTTTCCCAGAACCTAGACTGGGATTCATGCACTCCCAAAGATACTGCAGCACCCACTGGAGAGAAACTATGTTCTCTTGGCAAACCTTGCTCGTATACGCCATGTCCAGATTCATGCATTACTGCGTAAAGACATGAAAATGGGTCTTTTTCATCAAATCTAGTAGTGAATCTCGTATCATCTGGCCACAAACCTGCACAGAAGGGGTGAGTAGATTGGTCCATTCTACCTGCATCAAAATCAAAGCCCATGGCGTTACTTACCTTACTACAAAATTCCGCTTGAGCATCAGCAGGGAATGTCATACTTTCTGGTAATCTTGGTATTTCGACATCAGAATCCATAATTTTAGCCAACAGAGGTACTAGTCTTGACTTCAAGCCTGAAAACAATGGGTCGTAGTCATCCACTGTCATCCCAACTTCATACTCATCCAGTAGTACATCGTAAGGAGTATTTTCACAACCAAGGTAGTTGATCTTTTCATGTGTCAAGTCAATCAATTTCTGAAGGTGAGGTGAGAAGTGAGCGAAGTCATTATCGCTTCTTGCTTTTTGCCATGCAATCAAAGCTTCACTTCTCGCTTTGGTGAATTCGGATACAAACTCCGTAGGGAGTTTAACCGCTTCGTCATACTTTCTTCTCATCTCTTTGAGGTTTGCTCCAAAATAGTCATCGTGTTCTCCACCCTCAAGTTCTGATATTAACGAGCCCATGCCCTCGTCGATGAGTTTGTTGTGCCTTTGTCCAGCGAGCCATGCTAACATTTCTCCTCTAGCTTTTGCACCCTTAGAGGGCATAATTGTTTCTTGGTCCCAGCCGAGATGGCCTTGTAGTGCTTCGAAACGATACAAGTCGTTTACTCTGGTCATGAACTCTTCTTTTGCTCCCATGTTCAGTGCTAAGAAGCATTCAAACTTGAATATTTCACGTGGCGCCGGGCACACCTTGAAGTCGTGAACTCACCACCGCTATACATGGCCTCTCCGTTCCGGCGTAAATCAAAGGAAAGGAAGCCTGCAAAAGAGGAAGAAGATACGGATTTGGAAGAGGTCGTGGATGCGGAGGAGCCAATCGAAGAGAATGTTGCTGAAATCCTAGATAGTTTAGACTTAGAACAAGCGCTATTTGAATCTGCTAAACGCGTTACTCACATGTGCATGGATATTCGAAGAGGAGAGAACGTACTAATCGTTTGTGATCCAACTACGGGACAAATTGGCCAAGCGCTTCACCAAGCAGCAACCGATAGATCGGACAGAGTACTTCTTATTGTGATGCCAAAAGGTAGACATCACGGCGAGGAACCACCAACACCGGTAGCGAATCTGATGAAGCAGCAGCAAATTGTAATTGCTCCCACAAAATACTCACTTACACACACACGTGCAATCCGGTCTGCGGTCAAAGAAGGTGCAAGAGTTGCTACAATGCCAGGTATGACTGATGATATGTTCATCAGTGGTGGTATGACTGCTGATTTTAATCAAATCAAGAAGAGTTTATCAGAACTCTCGAGCAGCCTGCGTAGACGAAAATTGATACACGTTAAGGACAAAAAAGGAACCGATGTTGAGTTCGAAGTATCTTGGAAAGATTGGAATTTAGATGACAATGGTATTTGTAACAGACCGAGGATGATTACAAATCTACCCGCTGGAAAAGCATTCGTGCTTCCAAAGGAAGGGACAATGAATGGTACGATTGTTATCGACGGAACTTGGGAATCCACACTACTTGACGAGCCCCTAGAATTAGTCGTTGAAAACGGTATAGTCGTCGATATTAAAGGAGATGTAACAGCGGCACAAATTCGTCAACAATTCGGAGAAGCCGCTTCAAAACTCAGGTCCAAAGATAGATCTCTTGTCTGGACAGTTGCTGAGTTTGGCTTTGGCATGAATCCAAATGCACAGATTACCGGTCACGTACTCGAAGACGAGAAACAGCTAGGCACTTGTTATTTCTCGATAGGGGACAATACAAGCCTTGGAGGAAACGCCTCTGTGGGAATACATATCCCAGGAGTTATCACAAAACCATCAGTATGGCTAGATGATTCTAAAATTTTAGATGAGGGCAAACTTATTGTCTAACTATCGGTTTTGGGTACCACATACTGGGCAGAAACGCCAACTTGGGTCTACACCAATTCTACAACCCCTACAGTGGATTCCTGAGCGTATGGTAGGCTGCATTGGTTGTGTGGGTTGATTATTCCATGCTTGCTGTTGTTGCCGTTGCTGTGCCAACCATGCTTGCTGTTGCTGTTGTTGCTGCTGTGCCAACCATGCTTGTTGTTGCTGTTGCTGCTGCTGCGCCAACCACGCTTGTTGCTGCTGTTGCTGTTGTTGCATGGCTGGCGCGGGCTTCTGTTGTGGATTTTTTATCCCTGCTCTGATTGGTTTGACCGGCTTAGGCAAAGCCAGTTTCTCTACAATCTCGGGTTGAGATTTCAATTCTTCAAGTGTGACCTCTCCATCTCCATCTAAATCGGCTTCAGAATGTATTTCTTCAGCTTCTTCTGTCTCCATTCCCGTTGCATCAATTATTTCCTGAACAGACAAACCACCACTATCATCGGCATCAGCTGCTTCAAACGCATCTTCGAGTGTTGGCTCTGGTTCAGAAGGAGACTCTAATTCCAATACGGGTTCAATATCCGCAACTGTTTGTGGAGGTGATGCTGCCTCTTGTTGTGTGGGAGACACCAAATCGGGCAGTTCGACTGAATCGGGTTCGATTGTTGGAGACATTACTGCAAAGGCGTCGGAAAAAGCATCGTCTGTTTTTTCTGACTCTTTCCTGTCATCAACAACCACAACAGGCTCCTCTATAGCGGGAAGGGGAACAGGGTCTGTACTTGGTAGAGGAACCGCCTTTTCCTGAGTTTTCTGAGGTATATCCTCCTCTATCGGTGGTAGAGGTATTTCCTTAGTTGGTTCGGGAATAGATTCTTTTTGCACAATTTGTGCTTCTTCTACAACATCTACAGGTGGTTCGTAACTTGTTTCAACAGCGGCTGCAACNGCGCCCGAACTAGCAAGACTAGCAATAGGCGTAACGTGTCCCGCCACATCAAAAGATGCTCGGATTTCTGAAGCTAGAGAAAGTAGAGCGTCTTTGTTTGCCGCTGGATTAGACATCAATGCTTCTACGCCTTTGAGATATTTCGTAGCCTCACCCTCGCCGCCAGTTTGTTGCGCAATCGCAAATAATTTCAGCAAACGCATAGGATCGGATACTTCCTGCAATTGAGATGATTCTGCTTCTGAGAATTGTCCCTCATTTATTGCAAGAGAGAGTTGCTCAGGAAGAGACATTACACCAAGGTGTCCTGCTACAAGAAAATAGATTTCTCCGCCCTCACAATTCAGCCTTTGGCTAGCNTCTTCAAAGTCGAAATCACCAGGTTTGAGGACGAGATCTGATAAGAGAAAGAAGAACTTTTCAAACGCCTGTTCCCTCTCCATATCCATCATTTGATGTAATGCATCAGATGATTCAAAGACACCNAAATATGCAGCTGCTGCATCAACTTCAATACCCTCAGGCATCGATACATCCGCTACATCGTCACTCAATTTTTCACCTCCGTATTTTGTCCGAATTAACTGCCCTTCTTGATTATAATGTATCGATCCTCACTGTTTTGCGAGGTCAATTATGGCTCTTGATTGTGGAGCAGACCAACCTGTTGTCTGTAATTGCATCAAAATCGACCTTTCAGATTGGCCTTGCTTCAGTGCTGTGATAGTCCAATCAACCGCAGCAGACCTATCGGAAATCTCGTCTTCGTCAAATAAGTCAGGGTCGATTACAACCTTGGCTTTTCGTGTTTTGCCATCACCGCTCACCGGCTTTCTTTTTGCTACCTTTCGACCAACAGATGGGCCACTTCGATTCGCGTTGCCCCTTTGTGGGCCTCTNGGATCTGGGCCACGTGCGGGACCCGCTCTAGAAGGACCTTTACTTGGTCCTCCCGGGGGACCTCTTGGTGGATTTTGATTTCGCGGCGGACCGCTTGGACCGCTAGGAGGAGCACCTCTAGGTGGCCCTCTACTTCTCGGACCTCCCCCTACAGGACCTTGATTAGGTCCTCTGGAAGTCGTTCGGCCTCCAAGAATATTGGATAGGAAGTCTTCTTCCTCATCCTCTTCATACCAATCATCATCTTCATCGTCGTCGAAATCGATATCTCCTCCACGCATTCTGGAGACAATTACGAATACTAATCCAAGGAAAAGAAGNCCTCCACCGCCTGCTGCAGCGTAGAAAATCATCGGTTCTAGACCCATGATTTGTTCTTCTTTTTCAGCTGGTTCTGATTCGACTTCAATCTTACAACCACTTGGGTATACGTCAGAGCCGGCTGGTGTATTAGGACACGCATCCTCGTCATCCATTATGCCATCGTTGTCTGAGTCTGACTGATAGAGTGCACAACCGAAGTTTTCTCTTGCTTCTTGAAGATATAATTCGTTGATTGTGGTATTCAAACATAGGTCTGCATCTTCTCCGTCTTGGTTGTCACCCCATCCGTCCTTGTCTTGGTCTTCCCATTGAGTTGGGTTTTCAGGGAANGCATCATCCCCGAGTAGGTCACTATATCCGTCCCCATCTGAATCAAGGCATCCGTACCTGAATTTCTCA
Source organism: Methanobacteriota archaeon (assembly GCA_002720115.1). Lineage (GTDB taxonomy): Archaea > Thermoplasmatota > Poseidoniia > Poseidoniales > Poseidoniaceae > MGIIa-K1. Next base: position 23,048 of record PBGS01000004.1, on the reverse strand, counting down.
GTAGAATTTCCCCANACGTCTGGGCAAGCATCAGAATAGTTCGCCCCAGGTGCTTGTGAATCACCAAACCCGTCTCCATCTTTATCGTGCCATTGAGTTGCGTCAAATGGGAATGCATCACCGGTGTGAGTATCACTCTCAGCATCATAAGAATAGTTTCCTTTGAAGCCATCATTGTCTACATCAACATCTGTCTTAGATTCATCAATACATCCATTGATGAGAACGATGATCGGCGGTGGTGTGTCAGGACATTGGTCAAGTAAATCATTTACTCCATCATTGTCAGAATCTTTCTGCGCTAGATTACATCCGTCTTCATCTATTGTTAATTCAGGGTTTGAGTCAGGGCATAAGTCGTTTGGATCGTTTACTCCATCTCCGTCTGTATCGACTTCNTTCTGCGCACTNGAACATCCGTCCGTGTCTACTGCTGTATCAAATGGAGTGTTGGAGCATTTGTCCTCCGCATTTGGGACGCCATCTAAGTCGTCGTCGATTTGATATTCGGAACATCCAGCATCATTGACATCCTGTCCCGACTGGGTATTATCACAATCATCAAGACTGTCAGGGACACCATCTTGGTCTTGGTCCTCTTCTTGAGTTTCTATTGGACATCCTACACCGGGATCGCCGTTTGGTTTAGTNCCATTGATNACTCCGAAATCAAAAGGACAAGCATCAGGATCGTTTCCTTGTTGATTATCGCCCCATCCGTCACCATCTGTGTCTGCAAGCTGTGTAGGATCTAGCGGGAAAGCGTCTGTTGAATCTTCTCTCCCATCACCNTCTGTGTCTGCACATCCATAGTAGGGAACTACCGTTCCACCAACGTAGGAGCTGGTTGAATTACCTGCTACATCGGGGCAGTTGTCTAGATTCAAACCTCCTCGATTTAACCCNTCGTCCATCGTTGTCCAATTATTCGGATATCCATCTCCATCTGTGTCGTTGGCAGCTGCGGGAATCGTAGGAAACTTGTCTGGTAAAGTTGCACCAACAGAGGAATTGTCCCCAAATCCATCTCCGTCGGAGTCCGCCCACTGAGTGCCATCGTTAGGCCACCAATCTGCACCGTCTTCCTCTGTCCAAGTGTATTGTGTGCCGTAGGGATTATCCGAATACCATGGGTCNGAAGAGCCATCTGAGTCAGAGTCAGGACAGCCTTGTCTGTCTCTCCACGAATATCCTTCAACGAACCAGCACCAGTCTCCATCAATTGGATCGTCNGGATTGTCTCCGTAGCCGTCACCATCCATGTCAGCATATTGTATCGGGTTATATGGGAAATAATCTCCCGGTCTCTCTATCGATTCTAAATCTACATCACAACANTCTGGACCATGGTTATCACCGAAGGTGTCCCTATCTGTGTCTAGTGCCTGTTTCCAGTTTTCGGGGAACCTGTCTCCTAGAATTGCGTCGTCTACCCATCCGTCTTGGTCGTCATCTGAGCATCCAACCTGACCCCACCAAGATGTACCATCATCGCTAGAACAATCATCATTCGCGTCAGACCATCCATCCCCATCGTAATCTTCACACCCGTACCTGTCGTAAATCGAAGTACCGCTGGTAGATGAGCATGCGTCTGCCTGAGGACCCGAAGGATTGTCACCATAACCATCTGAATCTGAATCTTCCCATTGATTTCCTATGTTAGGCAGATCGTCGTGCGAATCTGGGATAAAATCTCTATCCGCATCTGCCACCACGCGAATTACTCCAAAGGCTTTGGTAGAAGAATGGGAGTATGCGATAACCAAATCTGAATCTACAAATTCCATAGCGGCTATATCCTCTGTTACTATCGACATAAATTTAGTCGACGTGACAATTGTTGAATCTGAAAAGGTGCCTGTAACCCATACAAGGTTAGGTGAACCAGCACTACTTTCTGTCGCTGTGATGTACCACCTGTCATCAAGCACCGAGAAGTCATGAGGTGTATCTGAGTCTGGCACATCTATGCTATGCACGTTCCATATTCCATCCTCGTCACGATGTAAAATTCCTTGATCAGAATTATTTGAATCATATAATACGTGCTCAGCATTCATCACNAGAGTATTATTTGTATTGTCACTAGTCTGAAGCATCCACCTCTGATAGACTTGGGTCCAATTACCGCCAGAATAATCCCGCTCATAAACTCGTAAATACTGGCCATCTAAAACAGAAATTGCGATTTTACCNGGTACATAGTCTAGTTCGAAGGATGCAGATAAATTTGCAGGGGCTATGTCAGTAACTGAATAATTGGTACCGTTATATTCGACCAACTGTAGATATGGAGAGCCATTCGAAACCGCTACTTGAGAGAAAATAAGGTTGTCAGGATAGGCCCACAAGGAATCGAAATCGTCACCTAGAGTGGTATTGAGTATAGAGACTTCTCCCCATGTACCATTAAGCGTTGCTAGGCGCACCATATTGTCATCATCATCAACATAGACCATTCTTGTTTTCTGATTGGAATCAACGTGCATTTCAATAGGGTAAATCAAATCAATGCCGGAGGAAACCAATGATGTAGTGTACCCATAGTCCCCTTCAATTGTGTAGAATATAGATGAGTAATCCGAGGAAAAGTGCCCGATTCTTTCCATCCCATCATNGTCAACGACGCTACCCATCTTCTGTCCAACNCCAGTGCTGGAATCCAATGTGTAATCTAATGCAACATTCCCGTTTACTGTCATTGTGACCATAGTCGAAACGCCTGCAATAACTCTCTTTGCAAGTATTAATGGTTTACCAGCATGGCTAATTCCCATAACAGCAGATTCCACATCGGTAAGAGAACGGTAATCCCAACGCCCAGCAGAAGAAATACCATCAGGAGTGTTTTCTAGCAACTTCAAACTAGAGTCTGACAGATGTATCATCAGTGTTGGGCTCCCTCTTAGAGGTGTCAGTAGATCGATGCCACTCACAGGGTGGTCAAACTCAAAGTCGATGTTTTCCCAGTCTCTCTCGGACAAAATCGTGAGTACGGGAGCGAAATCATCTCCTTGTTCCAAGTCCCTTGAGGAGTAGAGCAATTCTCCCATTCCGTCCCCATCAAAGTCCATTCCAGCAAGTAGATTCAGGCCAACATTCTCACCGGTTGCACCCTGCGCGAATAATTGGACGTCATTGCGTGGGCCATTTGGGGAACCCAAGTAGAGATTTACTATTCCTGACTTAGTACTCTTTGGCAACATCATCATAAAATCATCAAAGCCATCTTCGTTAATGTCACCTGCTGGAGAAATCGTGTAACCGAGTAATGCATTAGCATAGGGTCCTGTCTGTGACCAATTTTCCACAGGACCGCTGGAGGANCCTGCCCACATGTGAACTTTACCAGATTGGAAAAGAGCGGTACTCGCGAATAGTTCGGTGATGATGAGGTCATCATATCCATCGTTGTGTATATCTCCTACAAACTCCATCTCAAAACCGTACAATTTCCCTTGGGTTGAAACCGTCTTTACCTTGAATGGGGTGCCGACGATTCCTGATTCACTACCATAGAAGAATTCGACAGAAGAATATCCAATTGGGTTTTGAGCATCTCCAGTATTTGAAATCACCATGTCCAAAAAGCCATCACCATTGATGTCACCGCCAGAGGCTATCTGTCGACCAAACATTGTACCAAAATCTGTTTGTGTAATGTTTAGATGTTGAACCATAGTGGTCTCATTTCCTCGCAAAACCATCACTAGACCATTCCTAGATAGAGTGGGCTGTGTTTCGTTTTCTTCTATCATCTTGTCGGCAACGATTGCAAGGTCGTCACAGCCGTCTGATTCAACATCACCTAAGGAGGTCATTGACCATCCAAGGTTGTCTTCAGCTGTACCATTAAACTCCCACCAAATATGNTCAGAGAGTCCTTGGCTGTTTCCGATTCGCACGGAAACATGTCCTGAATTATTCTCAGNGAGNCCTGGCTCACTCGAGGCTAAATCATCAAAACCGTCGCAATTGAAATCNCCGATTGCGATTCCAGTACCTAACCTGGAGTCGCTAAATGAACCAACTAGCATTCTATCAGGATTCTCAGACAGCCCACTAGGTGAACCATAATGTATCGAGATAGTNCCGTTACCCTCAGGATCAGTGTAGACTAAGTCATCCAAACCATCGCCATTAAGGTCACCACTGAGAACATCTCCCTCCGGTGAATCATCATCGTAGGTGATGATTGTTGTTGGCACAGGATTTATTCTTCCTGTATCTTTACCGGCAAGGCTTCTAAGCAGAGCAACATCATTTACTTCGGCGGCAGATCTGGAGTAAGCTATCTGCTCGATATTATTTGAATCTAAATCCATGCCGACAGCTTCGGTGATGTTCTGCCCTCTTGCCAATACTTGCCTCATTTCTGAAGTTTGATTGAATCTTAACAAGCGAACTTCATTCTCGGTGTTGTTGGTTTGTGGGTGGTATGTATAGACCAAATGGAACATATCATGTGGGTCTATCTTGATTTCAATATCACTGCCTATTGGGCCTTCGTCTAAAGTGGTCTGGTTCCAAAATGCTTTGTTAAACGAAAGATGACGAAGACCGTGAGTAATGCTGTCTCTGAAGAATAGGTGAGTTTGGGAGTGAGAATCGAATTCTATGTTTAGTCCGTCGCTGTCTCCTGCATACACATTTTCAGCAATCGTTCTGATGTGCCAGGTCCTTTCGAGGTATACAGCATTAGGCTCGGCCAAGCGAGCTAGCCTGATATCGCTGCCGTTATTTTCATCATCACTTTTTGAAATATCGTAAGCGATNTGGATCCTGTTCTCTNTTGTAACACCGATAGCACAAGCGCTGGTTGTGTCGCTTCCTAAATTTTGGACGACAAGGGTTTCAAAATCTCCGTTTAATTGTATTGTGTGAAAATAAACTTCTGATTGGTTTGTTGAACANGCATAGCCAAGTCCAATTTCTGTGGTGACCATATCGATTGAATCTACGTTAGTCTGGTTCTGAATTTCGTGCTTCCAATAGTCCAGAATCGATTCGCCACGCACTGTCCAGTTTTTCCCATCAACATTGATTATATCTCCCTCAAGGTCGTGACCTGAGCCTGAGGAAAAACCGACCTCCGAGGATTGAGATGATTGATTTGGGGTCAATTCTNTTATTGGAAATTGGAACATTGGTGACGTTATTTGTATAAAGAAAATAGCGAAAATTGCAAGAGGCAGACCTTTGCTTCGCCACGACATATCATNGGTCACGATTATCACCCTACATTACTATTCCCAAAGTTTGAGCGCACGGCCCCCATAGGGGGCCGGGTTGCTGCCACGGTGCGAACGGCTTGAATCTATGTATCCCTTCGCCGTAACATGAGCGAACTAGTTCTTGTTGTTGCAAACGGTGAATGGCCGCGTCGAGAAGTAGTTGAAACGCTAATTGAGAGCGCAGATTTTGTGATTGCTTTAGATGGCGCTGCAGATCGCTTTAGCGACTGGGATGTCGTGGTCGGAGATATGGATTCTATCAAGGATTCCATGGGNTTTGAAAAAGACCTGAATCAAGATAATTCAGATCTGGCTAAAGCTTTAGAAAATTACGAAGTCGACGCTGTTGTTGGTATTGATGGCGGCAGATTAGACCACAGATTAGCCGCCTTCACTGCATTGTTTGAAACAGATTCTGATGCAATTCTGTATTTCGATGGTTGGAGGGCTTGTAGAGTCGGAACAATTGGTCTAAATGTAGAACTAAAAAAGGGTACAATTTGCTCGCTGATGGCTTTTGGTCAAGTAAAAAATGTGAGTTTACAAGGTGTTGAGTATGAATTAAATTCCACCGATTTATCTACTGGGACAAAAGGAGTCGGTAACAAAGCCACAAAGGACGANGTTTCAATTTCGCATGAGGGCGGAGATTTACTGTTTATCTGGGAGGCAAATGAGCTCTGATAAATCTGGAATATTCTTCCTTACCGTCCCAGTTCCTTGCTCTATTGTCGATTCTTGACGCCTCGACNGTTGAATCAAATCCACCCCAATCTTCGATAAGTTTCAGTTTCCATGCCGCCTTTGCTGAATGACCCGGAAGCAAAGTCTGCCACATTCGAGGTATTCTTCCNGGTGTGATNAGATTGACTTGGTCAACAATCGCAGTGGTGCAAGTTTTCCCAAGACTGTGATACCACTCTGGCGTCTCAGACAAGGAATTCAATCTGTCACAAAGAGCGTTGAAAAGAGCCTTGTCTTTACCTGGAGGAGTTTGAACTCTGAATAGGTGTACTTTGTGTCCCCTTACGTTCGTTCTGAGGTGTAGAGCATCGCTCTCCGTGGCAACTAGCANATAAAGTTCGTACGCCCTCCACAATCCATTCCAAGGATGATATCTCTCTCCAACCTCTCTTCTGGTTTCAAAAGAGAATGTAATGAATTGTCCATCGCTAAATTCGAAAGTTAACATCGTATGTGCTAACCCTTTGATTTTGTGGAAGTGATCTATGACAAACCAAACATCTACTATTTCATTGAGGTCCACCTTTGTGTTTATCCATTTCGAATCATGTTCCCGTTTGTTTTCCCAAGAAAAATCTCTTACATTTTTTAGGGTAACTTTGTTGCCCCGATAAGATGCTGTTCCGTGCTTTTCACAATCCGCAACCCAGTTTAGGTCTAACCTTGGCTCCAATGCTTTGAGACGAACATACCTCTTCCAAAGCGAGTTTACGGCCATAATCAGTAACCCTGAACCACTAAGAATCATTACCCAGAAGGCTATGGTTTGTAGCAGATTACCACCTCTTCCACATCATTGAAGACCTATCCCACCAATCGACCTCACCGTTTTCGTGTTTACGCCATAGTACTCCGTTTTCATCCACATGAGTTGGTAGGCCTTCGGAATCAGGCTCACCCATATCATCCAACATTCCACCAAATAACTCATCATCCTCTGGACTTTTCATCATCAAAACAAATACCGCAATTCCAAGTACGAGTGAGAGTATTGCGATACCCCAAATTCCGATACTGGAGGTTTCAGTGTCCTCTCCTTTTGATTGTGCAGGAGCATTTTCCTCAGAAGTGTCTGAATCCATTGAAGGCATACGAATTAGCATTACTCCGTTGGTTGTGCTGATTTCTTCATCGTTGGTAACAGATAACAAAATTTTGTAAACACCAGAACCCCAACNTGAGCAATCAAGTGTGGAAGTATTTGCAACAAGACCTATCGAAGGAGTAATTCTCCATTCTTTGGAAAAATCAATGTGATTTTCACCTGTTGAGGCTACGTGAGAAATTGTACAAGGGGTTCCAACAGTAGCATTATTCCCANTAACATCGATAGTAAATAGAGGAGGAGGTTTNTTNACNATGACTAGTTCTAGCGTATCGCTTGTTGTTTGTCCCAAACCATTTTGGTAGGTTTCAGTCACATAGTAATTGCCTGCTGGCCAATTACTGCAATCTAAGACTTGGTCTGTATCTAGTACAGTGAAAGGCGTTCCTATGATTGAGCGAGTTCCTGCAAAATTCCATCTTGGTCCTGTCTCGTCAATGAAGTTTCTAGTGATTTCACAACTATCTCCAGTTTGCATTATTTCCGAACCTGATAGTTGTAAGTCGATTGAAGGTGTAGCTAAAGCAGGACTTAGATCAAATACACCGAGATTAACAGATTTCAGAAGCCGTCCATCCGCATCACTGATCTCCAATTGCAGGTGGTGTTCGCCCGCAGCCCAAGAATCGTAAGTTACAGACGCATTTTCTTGATTATCAAAAGCCATCAAAACCTCTTCGTATACGGTAAATCCTGAATGTTCACCTATCAAAGTTAGCGTCAAATCAACCCATTGGTTAGTTGAATTTATCACTACCACAACTCGAATGGCATCCATCATCCCATCTTGATTACTGTCGAGACTATCGTTACGCAAGGCGACTAAACTTAGACCTGCATCAGTAAATGGGTCTGTTTCTTCTTCAGCCGAAACTTGGGTTNCAAAGGACAATGAGAGCATTAGAGCGATTAGAAAATACTCACGCATTGGAATCACCACCTTTCTTTTCTTTGGAAATGCCCCGTTCAAGCGATGATGCAGACCTAGAGTATCTAACCACCAATGCGAGGCCTGATGAAATTAGCATGACTGTACCCAAAATCATGTACGTAAGCCAACTGGACGCTGGTTCTTCCCCCATCACTGAAAATGCAGCATTCCAGTTACCGTACTCATCAGACCAACCATCACCATCCGAATCTAAACATCCTTGCACATCTCTAGTTGAAGTTCCTGGCGTATCAGGGCAGTCATCCCTCTTTGCCCCCATAGGAACGTCACCGAATCCATCCTCGTCTGAGTCCTGCCACTGCAATCTATCTGTTGGGAATGCGTCTGCCTGACCCCAAGGTGAAGCTAGCCAATTCTGNGAGGGGTCTGACCAACCATCGCCATCTGAGTCACGGCAACCGAGGCGATCGAAGAACGACTGTCCCCGCTCATTTGGACACGCGTCTCCTTCATGCCCTTCTGAATTATCACCAAATCCATCACCATCCAAATCTTTCCATTGTGTTGGTTCNTGAGGGAATTTATCTCCTTGGTCAGACCAGCCATCACCGTCNGTATCGTGACAACCCCAACGGTCACCACCGGCAGTAGGTCCCTGAGAAGTTCCTGGCACATCCGGACAAACATCTGCTGTTGTTCCTCTTGGATTATCCCCTCTTCCATCTCCGTCTCTGTCGTGCCACTGAGTAACATCTGCTGGCCAAGCATCAGCTATCCCTCCAGGGCTNGCCAACCAGTGAGTTGTTGGGTCTGACCATCCGTCGCCATCTGAATCAGGACAACCCCATCTATCCATCGCAGAATTTCCTTCTGTGGCAACACAGCCATCACCCCTCCAAGCAGGTCTCCATGTTTCGCCATCGAAATACTCCAAATTNTCACCATANCCGTCATCGTCGGTATCATGCCACTGGCTCTCATCATCGGGAAAAGCGTCAGCAAAACCATCAGGATGAGATATCCACCAATCATCTGGGTTGGAATAACCATCCATATCCGAATCCAGGCAACCAAATCTGTCCGACCANCTAATCCAGCCGCTCTCGACTTCCTCGACTGTGCTTAGAGGACATACATCTCCCTCGAATCCAGAGANATCATCTCCGTAACCATCCCCGTCTGTATCTCTATATTGGCTTGGTATTAACGGAAAATCGTCTACTTGGGTTGCACCATATGAATTGTTATCTCCCCATCCGTCACCATCTGTGTCAAGCCACTGTGTCGGGTTATCTGGGAAGTCATCGATTTGCAGCGCACCAACGCTTTGATTATCACCCCAACCGTCTCCGTCTCTGTCAGACCATTGTGTTGGATTTTCAGGGAATGCATCGGCTCCATCACCGGATGTCCAATTCAGATCCGGGTCTGAATAGCCATCATCATCACCATCGGGGCAACCAAATCTATCTTCAAAAGAATAACCAGTTACGAATGGACACGAGTCTGGCTGACTTGCATTTGCATACCATGTTCCAATCGACCAATTCATGCGTGTTTCGTTCCATGAACCATCGGCCCAGTTGTCACCGAAGCCATCCTCATCTGTATCATTCCATTGACTGGGTNTGAATGGGAAAGCATCAGCTGCCCCATTTGGGTGAGAATACCATGGTTCAACCCCATCAAGACCACCAGGGTCTGCATCAGACCAGCCATCTCCATCTGAGTCGAGACAACCATACCTATCCAATTCAGAATAGCCCCTACGGTACGGACAATGGTCGGGTTCAAATCCGTTAATATTGTCACCAAACCCATCGTTATCTGAATCTATCCACTGTGAGGATTGTGTTGGAAATGCATCTGCTCCATTGTTTGTCGTCCACCCTTCATCAGGATCTGACCAACCGTCTGAGTCTGTGTCTACACAGCCTAATCTATCATTGGTAGAGCTTCCGGGGGTTAAATCACAATCATCTTCGTTGTCGATGAATCCATCCTCGTCAGTATCTCTGTTATCCTGNTTTAGTGAGGGCGTTAGTGTGTAATCCACGCCATCGTTACACCAACTGTCTTTGCCCTTGATTTTCACGTAAACCCAGCCGGCATTCGGCATTGTAGTTGAGAGTGTAGTCGAACTCCCAGCATCGCTCATTGATTGGCTGGCGATTTGGGTACCTGATGAATCATGAAGAGAATAATCTGCTTCCCATCCATCGCCGGGACACCACCATGCGCCGTTGTTCATTGAACCAGAAAAGCCGACCTGAACAATATCTCCCATGTAGGCGTATATCTTCCACCAATCGACCTCATCGTTAGGTGAGCAACCATCATCATAACAAACGTAACCGTTTGTTGAAACCCCATTTGTCAGTACATTTGCTGTCGAAGTATCATCATCTGCTTCTACGGTCGGNAAGAACGTTAACAAGGAGACTGCGAGGAAGCATACCAGCCACTGCTCCGCGCGCATGTGTGTGCATGCAAGGTGTTGGATTTCAAGACAGCGCCGATTCTGGTATCGCTGAATAAGTCGAATTTTCACTACTTTGTTACTTTATTTTTGCAATTGCTCTCAAAAATACGGCTTCATAATCNGTGGCATTGTGTTCGTAAGTAAACNTAGACAGTACCCTATCTCTACCTAATTGTGCTTGTGCTGAAGTCTCAGGATCTGCTAACATTTCATTGACGCAACGAGCTAAATCTTCGGGAACTCCCCGCTCAAATAATCCACCAACTGACTCATCCACCATTTCTGTTAGCGGCTCTTGATTAACAGTCGCTACAGGCGTTCCGCTTGCAAGGGATTCCAACGGTATCAANCCTTGGCCTTCATAGTATGAGGGATAAACCACTAAATCTGCTGAGCGGAAATGCTGGGCCAGCACATCAAATGATAAACTGCTTCTTATGAAAATTGAGCCAGATATTCCAAGTTTTTGTGCCGCTTTTTCAAGGCTTGATTTCATGTGACCTCTCCCTACTATCACAAGTTTGGCATTAGGGTTTTCTTGCAGGATTGCGGGCATGGCTCTCAGCAATGTCATGTACCCTTTTCTTGCGACTAAGCGACCTACTGCTAACAACATTGGAGTTTTAGTTTGTGATGAATAATTCAACGCTGCCTCGTCGCCACAATCATAGAGTTTTCTTATCCTTTCATGCTCGAGTTGTTCTGCTTCGTTGTCATTGTTTGGTGGACGGAATACCTTGTGATCGCAGCCCCATAGTATAACCTCGCAATCAAAATTTGAACTAGGGTTGTACCAGCGCTTGAATTCATTGAGGGTAGATTGGGAATTTGCAACACAAATACTTGATTCTAAAACTCCTGCTCTTTCATACTTCGAATACCAACCGGCNGTAGTTAAGATGGCTAGATCGTTAGGGTTCTTCCAAGTCGCTGATTCTTTCGCTCTGGCTGCTCTGCGGACACCTTCCTTTTCACCCAACCACGAACCATGTAGACATGATACAATAGGTGCGATATCCCTCTGCAACTTTTGAAATTCTTTCCTCTTCCAAGATACCAATGGAAGATGAGCGTTGATTACATCTATCGGTTTTCTAGCGTGCAGTTTTTTTAGCGCCTTGATTGAACTTTTACCGTATGATCTAGTGAACGCCATGGGTAATTTTGTCCATCTGACTGGTATTACCTGCACGCCTTCTTGCGAGGGAGGTTTTCCACCATGGGTTCTGGTGATTATTGATACTTCGTGCCCCAATTGAACTAAATGGCCTGCTAAGTGAAAAACCACGGAACCTATCCCTCCCCACCGAGGGGGATATTCGCCAGATACTATCGCAATATGCATCTCGAACAGTTGNCCGACTTGGTACTGTGGTAAATAATCCAATGGATAGGTGNCTTCAAATGAAAACTGCCTCTCGATATACTATGGCCGACAAGTTACCCGTCTCTGTNACCATAATTCTTCCNACCAGAAATGAGGAAGAAGCACTGGGANCAACTGTCGATGCAATACCAAGAGATTGGTGTGACGAGTTGGAGATAATGATAGTCGATGGAAATTCCACCGATAAAACCAGAGAAATAGCCTTGGAAAAGGGTGTCAGAGTTCACCTTGAGCCTCGAAAAGGGTATGGTAGAGCATACCGAACAGGTTTTGTCGTTGCTAAAGGCGACATCATAGTAACTATGGATGCGGATTGTACATATCCCGCAGAAGTTGTTCCTGACCTGGTAAAAAGGTTGATTGAAGACGATCTAGACTTCATAACCTGTGATAGACTAACCCTCGCTGAGGAAGGATCAATGTCCGGATTGCACGGATTTGGTAACTGGATGCTTTCGTTTAATGCCCGTCTNGCTTTTGGCTACGGTATAAAAGACTCTCAATCCGGTATGTGGGTATTTAGAAAATCCATATTTGAGAATGAGAAAATGCGCCCAACAAATGATGGAATGCCACTCTCTGAAGAAATAAAGATTCTAGCAAGAAGAATNCTTGGTAAGAAAAAAGCAATCGAGATTTCCGTCCCTTACCGGCCGCGTGTAGGTGAGGCAGAGATACATACATGGGGAGACGGTTGGAAAAATCTGAAATTCATTTGGGCCAAAAGATTTGGACTAAACAAAACGAGAACAGAATGGGGACCACTGGATGATAATCCTGATTCCTTAAACGGAGATATACCCTGAAAANTAAGAGAGACTCAAGCTTAAATCTCTTGCTCATCGTACTCTTTGCCCTCTTCGCCAAAGACTCCCCATGAATCTATGAGTTCAATGTCAGCAAGGCGTTTTCTCCTTCTGATAATAATCCAAGGTACAACCGAAACTAGCAGTAACATCGCCCCGATTCCGCCTAGGATGGCATAGGTAGAGAAAGTATCAGTTTCTTCCTCTACAAAGTCAATATCGATGGACGCGAAGTCTATCTTTTCTCCGTCTACTGCAGTCACCTTCAATTGTGCCTTACCAGATTCTTTTGAAATTACATCGATTTCTCCAACCCAAACCCCGTCATTGTTCACATCAGATAAATTGAATGACCAGGTTTGCGTATTTTTTGTAATAACTGCAGTGATATTGTCTGTTGTGCCATCTGGATCATCTAGTATTACACTAACAATAATCTTGGTTAATTCATCCACTGGTATGAAATTGGGTGAGACAGTTAGATTAGATAAGTCTGGGTTACTTGATGCTACTGTTATGTTTAGATGAACCTCGTCTATACCACCTCTCCTATCCTCAACGTATAGCGAGATATGATGTACTCCGGGTTCTAAATTGGTAGTCATGAATGCGGAATTAGACAGTACAGTTGGGTAAATCTCTCCTTGTTCATGCAACCTCCACTCTCTACGAGTAATGTCATTATCTGAGTCTGAAGTNCCATTTGAATCTAAAATTATAAGTTCGCCTGGTGCGTAGAATTGGTTGTTTTGTGGCTCGTAAATTACGGCTTCAGGGTCAGATTCTACAACGATAATAATAACCTCAGAAATCCTCTCTAAACCTGTGTCATCGATTAGTGTGAACATCAATGTGTGCTCGCCTGCTTCGAGATTGATTTGGTGTGTTTGTGAAGGATTTGCTTCACTTAGTAAGACTCCAGAAATATCACTTGTAAGATTGAAGGTGAAANTGTCTCCATCATAATCGGTGCTTTGCGTTATNTCTACTTCAATCAAATCGCTGGAGTGGTATCCTTGGCTTAAATCAGGCTTAGTAATTTCCAAAACAGGTGCNGACTGAGCTACATCAACAACAACGCTCGTTGTGACTGGTATGTTTATCCCGTCATCCATTGTAAGTGTAATTGTGTGAACGCCGCTTGTAAGATAACCTTCAAAGATTAACCAGTCAGTATCATCCTCCTGTAAGATTCCATCAATATCNGACTCCCATGTGTAAATTAGATACTCAGAACCTGATGCAGGCTCAAAATCTGAACAATGCCAATCAACCCCAGGGGGGAAGGTTGTGCATGCACTGTCATAATCTCCTGACCCTGATGCATTGAACTCAAATAAGTGGCTAGAATCGTAAACAACATCGCTTTTTGGAGACTCTATTACTGCTGTTGGNGGACTATTTTCAACCACNANTATTCTTGTTNCGACATTTGTCATGTTTATGTGTTCCATACGTCCATCATTGACACTCAAACTAATGACATGGGAGCCCCTCGAGAGATAGCCTTGCCAACTACTTTCATTCGAAAGAATTCCGTCCTTGGAACTCTCCCACAAATAGGTGATGTCATCACCTTCGGGATCTATTGTAGTACTGATTAGAGTCACTTGATCCTGCGAATAATTTCCAGACCTAACAATTTCGAAAGATGCGGTGGGTACTTCATTGTACAACTCCACAGGTACNACCCATTCTCTTGGAGAATTTACTCCATCTGAAACAGTGAGTGTTAGATCGAAAGAATTGATAAATTCATTAGTAAAAGAAATGCTTTCTGTTCCATTTGTACAATTTTGGATGGGTTGAGTATTTCCTAGCCAACTCCAATAGCAACTTAACTGATCATTCTCAGGATCGTAGGTACCATTCATCGAAAACTCTACAGGTTTTGTTATTGGTGTGATTAACTCTCCCCATGGTGTCAGTCCAGGAATGGTTGTAACCACGATTACAGGTGGTTGATTTGATAATTCTATAGTTCTAGTTTCAGTGATGCAATTNCCTTTGTCATCACAAATTTCGAGGGTTAAATCATGAATCCCATCGCTTAAACTGATGCTCTGTTCGTCAATTTTGTTTACAGTAAAGGAAGAGTCCAATCCACTGAGAAGTATCCCATCTATCGAGGAACTCCACGTAAATGTCATCAAATCATCATCTAAATCCCATGACCTAGATGCATTGAATACAACCTCACTTTGAGATGGGAATACCTCCAAATCCACTGGAGTATCCCACATTATGAAAGGGGCTTGATTTGCAAGGGGTAGATGACACCACACTATTCTATCCTGTGATAGGATAACTGTTGTAGAATTAGAGACACCATCATAAGAACAGTCTACCGTAATTGTAGTGAAAGGGGTCTGCCCTGCGCTATTGTACCTCTTACCACGCAAATCCGGGAATAACACTGTTCCGATTTCATTTGTCGACTCCCCGATTGAAGACTCGAGTTGGTCAAAGTTTAGCTGTACTGATGCAGAGGGGATTCCATTGGAGTTGTTATTTACAACCCAAACTTCAATGTCCCACGATTCTTCTATCCATCCATTACCTGCTATGCTTGCATTTTGATAGTCAATATTGTTTGGTTTATGCAAATGAAGGTGAGAATTTGTATCAACATTGAGTAAATGATTTCCATGATCTGTTAATCCAGTCCAATTCAGTTCTACATTGACGAAGGATAGATTACCCAAACAATCCGCAGTAATCGAATTGCTATGTCCAGATAGTTGGTCATGGTTCGACAAACTTAAGCAACCTGTACCAGACAAATTCGCGTTAGATAGAATACTAATTCTCTCTACATTGTGATCCGCATCCCAAGATAAACCACCATGATTTCCAAACATATCTAATCCATTTATTTCACCCTCAGCGCCTGAAACTTCTATTGCTGGGCCCGTTCGATTAATCCATGTCTCTACGTTTTTCATGTGGAACATACCACCTTGGACTCCAATGTTTAGACCGCTATTGTTTATCATAATGGCTGGTCCGCTAGACGGGTTCTCAATTCGCAAATTTTCCAAGTGCAGGTCTACTGAATCTATTGCAACAAATCCACGACTGTTGTTGATAGAAGTACAGTTGTAGCAACTCACATCTCCTGAAGCAGATTCAATATCATTTGCTCGATTGAATTCAAGCCCTGCATCACCATTTTCAACACTGCTTAGGTTCGACAAGAAAACATACCTTGCATCATCGATATGTACTCCAGAATCTGCATTATTAGAGAGGTGCAAACCGTCTACTATAGTTGCTGCACTTTCTAAATAGAAACCTTCTTGACCATTATTATTTAGATTCCAATCACTTCCTTGTATTGCGCCTCCGTTGATTGAAAATACGCCTGCAGATGTAGAATTAGATACAATCAGGCCATCGAATGTGGGTGCAAAGTAAGATGATCTGACCGAAATTCCGGCTCCGTTTGCACCTTCTCCGGCTCCGCCTGTATTGTTGATTGATAGATTTGTGAAGACCGTTGAGGAATCAACGAAATATAATTGTACACCTACGGCAGAGTTGTCGTCTAACTGAGCGTTTTCAATCCAAGCCCCTGTGGCATTTACCTCGAGGGTAGCGGTTGCTAAACCAGGTGTCTTCGAATCGGGCCCACCAGTGCCGCTAATTTCTAGGCCCTCTATGACTGCGCTCTGATAATTTGTGTAGTTCGTCTTATCCTCCTTGTCCAAGATTAGAGCCTTGTACATTGAATTTTTAATTTCTAAATCACGCATGACTGCGCGGGTAATTTTGCCATCATCAATATGGCGAATTATTGCACCATGGTCAGCTCTGTTTACCGATGCATTCTCGATAAGTGGTACACTATCTTGTACCCAAATACCTGTGGATTGAGCAAGCGTCGCCCCACTGATATTTGTGAAGGATAGGTTACGAAGCAATCCTCCTGAGTTGCCCCAGATGTTGAGTCCCCGTGTAACGGCATCACTAACAACCAAGCCATCAATATTGGGTGCTGAACCAGCACCAATCGATACTCCAATTCCATATCGCCAGTACGCTGGGAATATCCAATCTTTTCCAGCCTCATCAATAATCAAGTTTCTAATCGTTGGAGTTGCTGAATTAAAAAGGTCGACTCCTACGTCATCTGGGTCAAATATTGTCACGTTTGCAATGTAAGGATCCGAGGAGTATACTGTAATTCCATAAGTAGAATGAACTATACTAGCATTGTCTATTTTGCTTCCCCTACCATATGATGATGAGTTAAACTGTATGCCCATGTGGTCGCCGCTACCTGAATAATCAAAATACACCGGACATGTGGTTGTTCCCTCTACTGTAATTCTACCTTCGACATATATTCGAACGTCATTTGACATTGTAACATTGGTGCATGCCGCGATTACTAATTCATCAGTTACAGAAATCGTGTAGTGGTCATTGAGATTTACATTGCCACTCCAAGTTGTCTGAGAGCGTCCATTGGTTGCAGCATTGTTAACATCATCCAACAAAACTGGTGACTGAACAGATAGAATAAACAGCGACACGAGAAGTAAAGACGACAGTGTTTTACTCCTCATCATAAACATCCACAGTTTGCCACCATCATTAGATTGTTCCCCTTCTCGATTCATAAAAAAATCATATCAATACACTGAATAAGGGGGGTTAAATGGGCCGGCACGATGCCTGAAGCGTTTGTACTGATCAAAACTCAACCAACGTGCGAGCGCGAGGTCTATGCCACGCTTTCAAGTAAAAAATGTGTGAAAGAGGTCCACGTTTTGTACGGCGAATTTGATCTTTTGGCAAGGATTGCTTCTGATAACTCTAAAGCACTCTCAGAAGTACTCATTAAGGAATTAAGACAGTTAAACGGAGTTCGAGAAACTCAGACGATGATTACTGTTGAATATTGAGGTGATTATGTGGAAACTGGATTCGTACTAATAACCACTGAGCCGGGCAGTGAACATTATGTCAAAAATAGGTTAGAAAGTGTTTTTCAAGTTACAAACTTGTGGTTGCTATTCGGTGAGTACGATTTGATTGTTAAAATTGAAGCAGACACACAGCACTTGCTCACTAGGACAATAGTGGAAGAAATCCGACCAATAACTGGGATAACAGACACGAAGACTTTACTTTCTGCGAATATATGATTAGAGCAGTCCGTGCATTATTTCTGTTGCGTCTTTGGCAGCGTTCGGACAAAGCGAACGCTTCCATAGGGAGATCGCTTCGGAGATTGCTGATAATTGATTATGAGTATTGAGAACACCTCTGTGGTACCATATCATCGCTGCAACTCGTCTTGCAGCAGAGATACTAGATTGAGATTCCGTACTAGGCAATTCGATTTTGCCTAGCAGACTTTTTGCTCTAGTTGGATCACATTTCTCGATTATCGATAATTGAAGCATGGACGCACGAAGTCCTTTTTTCGAAAAAGCGCTATCAACCAATTTCTCAAAATGTGGCGTATTTGCAGGAGTCTGGGCGATTTCTGCCCTTAGTTCCATGGCGACTATTTGTGGGTCGTTTTGATGGGTGAGATCTTGTAAATTAATTCTGATTTTAGATGCTTCATCCCATTTCTTTTCGGAGATGAACCAAGCATGTCTTACGTGTGCCATAGCTACCAGTATCACGCTCCTCATTTCTTCCTTTACGGCAGAAAAGTCAATTCTATCTAGAAGTTCAATCACCTCTTGCGTGACATTTGTTCCGGGCAGTCTGTCATCTATTCTTCTAGATGCTTCTGAAAGAAGCAAACGCGGATCTGCATCGATGGGAATTTCTTGTTGATTTTCCCCGTTTAAAAATCGGGCAGAATATTCTAAATCAGGTGCATCGCATTGTGAAAGATGGTGTAATGCTAAGTCACCCTCTCCCCTTTCGATTGCGACCATCGCTGCTATTCTATGAAGTCCCGTTGTCGGATGCCTGAATATTGCATCTCCGATTAATGAAGCCAATCCAGAACTGGACCGAATCATAAGAGATTCTGCGTTTTTCATCAGTAACGATTCTACGTCTCCATCACAATTGAGAATGTGATGCATTTCAACTAATCTAGCAAGGTCTCCATCCAATTGTGCCCAGTAATTTGCTGCTTTCGAATAATCCTGTTTTGTCAGCATAGTCGAGCGAACATTTCTTACCAAGTGGTGTAATTCAACCCCACTCTTGTGCCAACGCATCAACGCAAAATCGTCCAAATCAAATAGATAATTCTCATATTGCAAGAATTTGACTGGAACTGGAACTGGTAATAGAGATAATTCGTCGAGTAATTTTAGTTCTTCACCAAGTTTTGAAATAACAACCTCTTGAACCCACTTTTGTAAATCCGAACCCGATTCTGGTAGTATGGATTCTTCATCAAACATCTGTAAGGCCAATGGATGACCTCCAAGCCTCTCTGCAACAACCTCTTTGTCTTCTAAATGCGGCGGTAGAAGTTTCGCAGCATGGTGTGGCTCAAGCGGTGGCACTTCGATAATGTCAAACCCATCTTTGATAGGTAATGGCGCTCTACTAGCGATAATCATTCTTCGGGATTTATTCGCAAACATTTCAACACGCGCTAGATGTCTTTGACTGATTTCTTGTAATTCGTCAATGATGAGCACATCATTTTTTGCTGATTGTAAAACTGCGTTTTCGCTGGTATATTCGAATTCCCAGTCTGCAAAAATTTGCGTGATATCCTTGAAGGATTCCATTGTTGCAAACCTGACTTTCTTCCCATCCTTGACTAGTTCATCAGCAATCGCTCGCAATAATGAGGTTTTTCCAATACCTGGTAATCCTGTGAGTATCATTTTATCCTTGGATTTTATTTTTGAAATTAGTTCTTCTCTACCCTGAAGTACTGTTTCACTCGGTGGGTTACCCAACAATTCGCCCAGTTTTCTTTCGACAGGTAGTACAATATTTTCACATTCAGATCTTCCTAATTCTGTTATATGGTATACCTTTCTTCTACGGCTTCCAGCACCAATTACGTGGGCTTTTCTTTCAATCACAAGACCTTTCGACACTAAATCATTTAGTGGAGGATGCAACGCAGACCTTACAACTCCGAGATACTCTGAAAGCCCAGGTAAACAGATTTCTCTTGGAACGTCCCATGCAGATTCTAAACTCGGTGGAAAAGACGCTAGTCGTGCCAAGATTCTCGCCTTTGGCCCTGCCACCATATAGCGATGGTATGACTCATCAATCAAGTTTCTTGCCCTCCCATGATTGCGATGTATTCTTGATGCAATGGCGTTACAATCTATTCATGCCGGTGACACTTGACAAGGTCGACCTGCCGGCAAAGCCCGGTGTTTATCTGTTCAAGAACGCAAATGAGCGCGTCTTGTATGTAGGGAAAGCAACCGTCTTATCTCAAAGAATCAGGTCGTATTTTGCCTCGAACCCTGACCGAGCAATGATACCAGACTTAGTCAGAAATTCCGATGACATAGAATGCATTGTAACCAATTCTCCGCAAGAAGCACTCATACTAGAAAGACACTTGATCAGACAGCACAGACCAAGATACAATTCAATGCTAAAGGATGACAAATCATACCCATTCCTTGCTTTGACAAAAGAAGAATTCCCTAGGATAATGTACACAAGACACCCACCAAAAGACGCTTGGAAATGGGGGCCATTCCCTAATGCCGCAGCCGCTAAACAGGTTGTGCAACTGTTGAGAAGACATTTTGGTGTTAGGGATAAGGACTGTCACGGCAAAGAGGGATGTCTAGCGAGCCATATTGGCCTATGTAGGGGGCCGTGTGTCGACCCTGAGGGATATCCTCAACTTGTAAGGAATGTTAGAAGGGTGCTAAATGGCGATGCGAGCGATTTGATTGAAGAGCTTGCTAAAGACATGGATAAAAAATCAAAAAATCAAGAATATGAAGATGCTGCTTCGATTAGGGATATGATAAAAGCAGTCAGAACCGTAACAAGTCAACAGGTAATTTTGTCCAAGGTTTACAGACAATGTGATGCAATTGGAATCGGCGTGAAAGGAGATTTGGCAGCGATTGTTGTAATCCATGCAGATGATGGGGTCATCAAAGGACAGGAGTCTTGGCCATTATTACACAGGGGTGACGAAGGTGACTCTATTGCAAGATTCGTTATCGAGCATTATTCAGATCGTAGGCCACCGAAAATTCTACTTACACCGGTCCCGCTTTCAAAAACCCTCCAAGACTGGCTAAATGAAAGAAGGGGTAGTAATGTCGATGTACGCGTCCCTGTGCGTGGGGACTTTGTAACGTTGAGAAATTTAGCGATGCAAAATGCAAACATGCAAGTTGAAAGAATCGCAAACAAAGCATCAGGTTCTCTAGAACAACGGGCCGCTGACGATGCTGCTTCGCTATTGTCGATGACTTCACTAAATCACATTGTTTGTTTTGATATGGCTCAATTGCTAGGAGACTCGAGGGTAGGTGCAAGCGTGTGTTTACGCAACGGAAGACCTTCGAAAAAAGAATACCGAACCTATACTGTAAAAGGTGACGCACTCGATGACCTACGAATGAT
Organism: Methanobacteriota archaeon; assembly: GCA_002720115.1. Taxonomy (GTDB): domain Archaea; phylum Thermoplasmatota; class Poseidoniia; order Poseidoniales; family Poseidoniaceae; genus MGIIa-K1. The sequence continues at coordinate 1,845 of PBGS01000004.1, read as the reverse complement.
GAGGGAAGTAGTAGAAAGATGGATTAAGCGAGTCGAAGATTGGCCGGATTTGCTGTTGATTGATGGAGGAGAAACTCATCTTGCAATAATTGCCAAACTGTTGGATCAGCATGGAGTCAAAGACAAAATGGAATTAGCTAGTCTAGCGAAAAGGGAAGAGACAATTCACAGAGAAGGACGTGAAGATATCGTTCTCGACCGAAGGGGCCGTGTGTTGGTTCACGCTAGAGATGAAGCACATCGGTTTGTGAACAAATTCCACAGGAAAAAACGATCAAGAACTCGTCTCTCTGACCCGCTCGAGAGTGTGAGTGGCCTAGGTGCCAAAAAATTGCAATCATTGATTCGGCATTTCGGAGGAAGGCAAGGCATCAAGCATGCCTCGGTGGTCGACCTGAAGACAGTACCAGGAATTGGTCCATCACTAGCACAGAGAATTTTCGACTCCCTGCATTAATTCCAAGGCTCATCATCGTACATTCCGTAATCCTTGCTATCGCTGTACAAGTCAAAATCCCCACTACTTGGAGCGGTTGGATCATACCCTGCTGTGGGGTCATAACCGGCACTAAGAGCTGCGAAATCTGAATCTGAAAGACCACCTTTCCCAGAACTTGCGGAAGCAACCTTTGCTTCAGCAGCCGCTGCCATTTGCTTTTTCTTGCGTTTCTTCCTTATTCTTGCTCGTACTCTCCATACAATTAGAGAAAGTATGATAGTAGGATAAATCCAAATTTGTGACAAAACGTACCACCAGGTTACCTTCACAGAGAATGAGACCTCATCTCCATATTTCAGAGAATCAAGGGATAAGGTGATTCGTTGTCTTCCGTCAACCTCATCAACCTTCTCCCACCCATTTGCGGTTTGGAAATTCTCTAAGGTGATACCCTCTGGCATAGTGAAAGTAAATTCACCTCTAAATTCTGAATCCGTTTTCTCGTTAAGTTCCATATCTGTGGACTCTAGTTCTAATTCTATGGGGTCTCCATTGTCATCCAGTGTAATTCCTGAACCTCCCATTTGTATGAATTGAACGCCGAATTCTGTGATTATATTTTGGAATGCTTCAGCAATGTTAGCAATCGGGGAATAAAGAGCCTGACCTGTTTTAACCCCATATGTATAATCCTGATCCAAGATTCCGTTCCACCCGTATTTGGCACCAGAATCAATTTCAAATTTCGGAATCTCTATCGAGAACCTGATAGGTGTTTCATCACCAATACTTGTACCAATTCCTCCGAGGTTTTCCAAATTTGTGATAATCTCAATTCCGGAGAAATCTATTTCCACACCATCATTATCATCAGAGTAATCTTCTGCCTCCCTGTGTAATTTTTCTGTCTGCTGCTTCCCAATCTCCCTTACCGCTTCCTCAAGACCATCGATAGTGAACTCGATAGAAGTTTTATCACCACTTCCCAAATCATATTCCTTAGTAGGCGGTTCAAGCATTCGCTCAGTTATATCAAGACCGAGTCTAATCAAGTCAGACGGTATTACCTCAAGACTTACAGAGGTGTTGTCAGATTTCAGTTCATCTAGAACTTCATCCGGAACCTTGATTCTGTAAACTTCCAGAGCCGCAGAAAAAGATGCTGTGAGGTCAATACTTGGGCCCCACTCATTGAAATTTAATTCACTTATATCTAACTCTACATCTAAATCTACGCAAGACCAATCTGCTTCATCAGCGGAACATATCATCTCGCCATTAGAATTCATAATTGCATGACGTGGATCGTAAGATGATGGATCTGAAATTGATATTGAATAATCATCAGGCCCGTTAGTTCTCTCTACGAGGACTATTGAATTGTCCCCTGTAGACGTCGACATCCA
>PBGS01000003.1 GCA_002720115.1 Methanobacteriota archaeon | reverse complement strand
GAGGAACAATCGAATCTCATCAAAAGAATATCACAAGAGACCTCTCAAAAACTCCAGAAGTCATCAACGACTAGATTACCAGACAGTAGTTCTTATGGTATGAGTACACTAGGGAAGTTTATGAGGAGTAAATCTCGATTGACGCTTTTTTCAGCGGCTCTACTTGTGATTTTATCCTTCGCTTGTTATGGTATGTCGGAAAGTCAGGTCGAATTACAAGCCTCACAGCATAGTATTTTTTCTTCTGCGACTGAAAATGATTCAGAAGGAAAAACACTGACCGTAACTGTAGATGGCACGAATTTACGTTTTTCTCCAGATGTAATCACTCTTGTAGAAGGTGATACGGTTAGATTCTTTTGGGAAAACCAACTACTGGCTCACAATGCTGTAGAAGAAAACGGCTTATTTGATTCAGGAGATCCAGAACGAAACGTTGAGTACAATTACACTTTCCAAGTCGGTGAAAATGGTACATATCAGTACGTTTGTGAACCTCATGCAAGTTTGGGCATGGTTGGTACAATTATTGTCGAACCAATGCCAGTACTAGAACCTGAACCGGTAGAGCCCACAGAAGATGAGGACGATTCCATCGCCCTGTCTGTGGGAAGTGGTGAAATCTCTGCATTTTTTTTCACACCATGGTTTATCGGTGTGTTCGTTTTGATAGGATTTATATCAACTAGAAGAGAACAGTTTCACCTAGATTTAGTATTAGAAGATGAAATCGAGGCCGTACTTGTTGATGATGACGGTAAAGAAGTCGGAGAAACCCTTGTCGATAGTTACAGAGCTAGAGTCTTGACATTGTGCGCTCTTTACATTGCGCAGGGAATTCCATTTGGCTTCATGACGGTTACATTCGTCACTTTCCTAGCTGCAGAAGGATTTTCCGCAAAAGAATTAGCTCTATTGCTAACCCTTGGGACACTACCGTGGTCATTAAAATTCATCTGGGGTCCCATGATTGATAGGTACCAATATCGGCCTATGGGTAGACGAAGGCCATGGATTCTAGTTGCACAATCTGGGATGATACTAGTTCTGACGTGTATGGTTTTGTTTATAGATCCTGAAAAAGATATCAAACTAATTGCTTATGCATTCCTTTTCTACAATATCTTCGTATCAATACAGGATGTTAGCACAGACGCACTGGCTGTAGATGTTCTAAAGCCACACGAAATAGAGAAAGTCAACAGTTACATGTTCACTTCCAAAACATTGGGTGCATTAATTGGCGGGGCAGGTCTAGGTACTATCATCAGTTTCACAGGAATTACAGGCGCGCTGCTAATTCAAATTCCTATTCTTCTAGTAATCATGCTGGTTCCACTTTACATGAGGGAGCGTCCTGGGGAAAAACAATTCCCATGGAGTCCTGACTCAGGTTTAGGAATATACGACGAGGAGCGCGAAAAGGATAACAAAACTTTCAGAGAAATTGCTAGTAACTTTAGGATTGCTTTCTCGCTGAAATCAACAAGGCTAGGGATATTATTGAGTCTAGTCTTGTGTTTATCCTATTTCCTAATTCCAGTGTTACCACTTCTTTTCGTTCGTGAACTTGGTTGGTCCGAGGAAAAATTCAATGCAACTAAAGGAGGTTTGATACTATTAGTAACAATGTTTGGATACATCTTCGGTGGTATGTTAGGCAAACGATTTGGAGGAAAATCAGTAATCATTTATTCGACACTTGCAGGTGCACTTATCAGTTTAGTCTGGGGACTAACAGAAGGTTGGTGGAGTAGTACAGCGTATTTGGTTTCAATTTGGTGTATCCACACGTTTGTTTTCGCAATGGTAAGCATGAATGTATTTTCCTTGATGATGCGAATTACATGGAGCGAAATCGGTGGTACACAATTTACAACATACATGGCACTGATGAATCTTTCAGCGATAATTGGCTACCAACTTACAGACCCCTTGGCAAGTAGATTTGACTACACCACATTATTCTTGATAGCGGCTGTTTTAGAAACTCTAATGATCGGAGCCGCACTATTCATAGATCCAAACGAAACACGACGTGCCCTTGGTGTCTCTTCCTCTCCAAGTGATTTCGCCTCTGAGTCAATACAACCGCTAAGCGACTTAAACTGATAGAAGATAGTCCTGGTCGGAGTCGAACCGACGTCCCCGGGACCAAAACCCGAGATGATGGACCACTACACTACAGGACTGTGGTAGCCTGCCGTGGAGGATTCACTTCAAGTTAGTTTCGCCTATTACTTCACGGGCAGAGGTGATAAATTCCTTCAAGTCCAAGCCTTGAGTTTCCTCATATGTAGTCGCCATCAGTGCCATATCAAGTTTGTCAAGATATTTGACAAACTTGGCTTCTTCAGTAATCTGTGCCTCATATTCTTCGAACAAGTCAAGCCAATGTGGAGCAAGTCTCTGCATCGCATTATGTTCGTCTACGCTTTTAGTTCGGGTATCATCATGGGGTGTGAGGTCACCTACCTCAACCTCAGGCAAATCATGGACCAGACACATTTCCAGTACTCGCATTCTATTAATTTCTGGAGGACAAAGGTGCATAGCAAGTATTGACATCCCCCATGAGTGTGCAGCGACGCTCTCGGGTGATTCTACTCCCGCTCTTACCCATCCTTCTCTAAGTATATGCTTCAGCCCGAGCCATTCTCGCATGAAAGTGGTAGGCTGCATTCAAATTTTAATCATCTTGTCAGTAATGTGGTTCGAAGCCAATTATCATGAACGTGGAATAGTTCGGGTTAGTCATGAGCATCACAAAAATGGCAGTTTTGGGCGCAGGTCAAATGGGAAATGGAATTACACAAGTTGCAGCATGTGCTGGAATCAAGGTTGTAATGATAGACATTCAGCAAGAATACGTAGACAAAGGAATCGCTACAATTGAGAAATCTCTCGCAAAATTGGTTTCCAAAGAGCGAATGTCACAAGATGACGCAGATGCTGCNCGCTCTAGAATTAGNACGGCAATCGATCGCTCAGCATGTGCAGATGTTGACCTTGTTGTTGAGGCAGTACCTGAAATTCTTGACCTAAAATTGTCTATTTTTTCTGAGCTAGATGGGATTTGCAAAGATGACTGTATCCTTGCCACAAACACATCCTCTATTTCGATCAGCGAAATTGCATCTGCAACATCCAGACCGGATAAGGTAATAGGAATGCACTTCATGAATCCTGTACCAATCATGAAATTAGTCGAAGTCATCAACGGAAAGGAAACTTCTGAATTTGTAACTTCAACAGTTCTGGAAGCCGCAGAGCGAATGGGGAAAATACCTCTGATGTGTAACGACTCTCCAGGATTTGTGTCGAACAGAATTTTATGCCCGATGATAAACGAAGCAATTCTAACCCTGCAAGAGGGTGTTGCAGAACCTGAAGCAATAGATGGAATAATGAAGTTGGGAATGAACCACCCTATTGGCCCATTAGCACTTTCAGATTTGATTGGTAATGATACTGTTTTACACATCATGAATGTCCTTCACGAAGGAATGGGCGACGACAAATATGCGCCAGCGCAGTTGCTGATTGATATGGTCCAAGATGGTAAATTAGGACGCAAGTCGGGTTCAGGATTTTACGACTATTCTTGAGGCGTATCAACCTTGCCGGATAAAGAGTTTAGTACTAGACTTTGTTGATTTAGGGCATGCGAAAAATCCTGTTAGTAACGTTGTTATTAGGCACTATGTCGCTATTCCCTATCATAACAGCATTAGACGGTGATGGAGACGGAATAGATGACAATTTNGACATCTGTCCTTTCGCATCCGGAACTGCTAATTCAACTGCTGGCATGGGTTGTCCTGACTCTGACGGAAACGGTTTGGCAAATTTTGAACAGGCAACATATCATGATTGGAGCGATTCAGGTTATTTGGATGTAGATAGAACCTCACTGAGTCCAAACGTAAATGCTGTCACATGGGCAAGAAACGACAGCGTATTCTATGCAGGTAGTCACAATAACGAAGTTAGAGTCTTTGATTCGTCAGGAAATAATCTAGCGTTACTACATACAATGCAGGGTGATGTGTTTGATATTGAAATTTCACCGAGCGGAGATAATTTGATTGTGGCTAGTGAAAATGCAGGATGTAAAATCATAAATGCTACNACAGGNATNTTNGTTNANGATTTGATGAGTTCCCTGACAGTCACAAGTGGAATCTTTGAAGCAGCGTGGTCCAATGATAATAGCCGTGTTTTCTGTGGCGGATTTGGTGGAATTTTACACTCATTTTACACGAGCAACTGGTCACTTGAAAGAAATTACAGCGAGTTTCCANACGGTTGGATAAGTGGNATCGATACTACTCCTGATGGAAGGGTTGTATTTCTATCAGCAAACACGGATGTGTTCGGATATTGGACATCGAACGGTACTCCCTATCACAGCTTCACAAATCACTCNGGATATGTCAGAGTCCTAACCATTAGTCCAGATGGGANATATCTTGCTACTGGTTCCCAAGATACAACCCTTCTAGTCACCGACATTAAAACCAAGACAATTGTTGCGAATATTTCGATGGGCGCATGGATACACGATATTGACTTCTCAAGCGATGGTGGAAGTATGTTAGTGTCGAGAGGTTTCCAAGACTCATTCTTTGTTTACAGAACAGATACATGGACTAGTATTGGAGAAATTACAGGCTTCGGAACAGAGGAAGATAATCGGGGAGTTTTCTCAGCAGAGTTTGATTCTAGTGGTGAAAATATGGCGATTGGCTGGCGAAGAGGCTGGGTCTCAGTTCAAACAATAGGTGAAAATGTGATTACAGTTCAAGGCCAAGATTATACCGTGCGGATGGAGGAATCTTGGAGGTCAACCTACACCTCTACAGACCATCACATAAATGTCAAAAGATTAGATCGGCTACAGTCTACGATTGACGCTTGTGATTCTAAAGCAAGAATAGGGTCGAGTTCTAACGGCATACATCCATTATACACTACAAAGGCTGCGAACTATTCGACAAGTGGTTTGCTAGATTGCGATAATACAGATGAACAGATTTTAGAAATACCATACGGAATTGCTCCAGGCGCCATGATGGTAAAATCAGGCGGCTACACAGAAACTTGCATCCAGAACATCGGAGCGTTGTCAATGGGTCAACTTCGATGGATTGTTTCAGCCTCCACTAGGAATGGATTGACATCAAATGGAGAGATTCCTGGAATAAATTGGAACTCAGTTATTCCAAATGATGATGGTGACGGGGTACGCGAGTGGGTTGATTTAGATTCATCATGTCCTGACGAGGAAATTATTCTTGTTCATCGGTCTACAGAAATGGAAGACCTGTCAATCATACAACAAACACTGTTGTGCCTAGACTGTAGCCAACCAGATTCATTATACCCTTCTACAGACACCAGAATCAGACTTGATGTCGGGGTTAATCGGTCAGATGTAATAGACATGATTACAACTCCAGAGGCTGATGGCTGGATTGCTTTTACCGAAATGGTATACACGCTTGATAATTCAAACGGAGTTTACGTAATTCCTTTGATTGATAACTACACACACGGTGCTGCTGATGCAATTGCTGATGGTGGTACGATTGTTAATGCTTCCATCAATGCCTCCCGTGACGGAGAATGGCCACTTCAAACCTACATGCGCGCCTTTACCCCACTAAGCAGTATAACAAAAAATATTGAATTTTTGAAACACTTGTTATCAGACATTGGTCAATTCAAATGGCAACAATCTGGTTTTGTTGGGTTGGGATATTGGGACTTATATACGACGTGGGCAAAATTAGGAGTTGACGCTTATTCTATTCTACCAGACGCAGATTTAGACGGTGTTTGGGATGGTGACGATTTGTGTCCTAACAGCTCTCAGGATTACTCTGTTGATTTGCAAGGTTGTTCAGAAAATCAATTAGATGATGATAATGATGGAATTACAAACGATTTAGATGACTGTGACGATGATTACGGGACATCGATTTACATAACAATCGGTTGTCCAGATGCAGATGGAGATGGCTGGCCAGATTCTGATGATACTCATCCGAATGATGTGACAGAATGGAATGATACAGACATGGACGGGTTCGGAGATAACTCAGACGATTGTATCGAATCTAGTGGGAATTCGACCTACGGTAGCATCGGCTGCACCGACTCTGATGGCGATGGTTGGGCTGACATAAATGATTCATTCATAGATGATTCAACTGAATGGTTAGACTCTGATAGTGATGGTTATGGCGATAATATCGATGCGTTCCCATACGAGATAACCCAATGGATAGATTCAGATTCTGACGGGTTCGGGGATAATAATTCAGGACTAGAGGGAGATGATTGTATTGACATTTCTGGATCTTCAAACAAAGAAGGCATTTTTGGTTGCCTCGACAGTGATGGGGATGGTTGGGCTGATTCAATCGATGATTTGCCTTCAAATCCTGAACAATATCGTGATGTTGATGGAGATGGTGTAGGCGATAGTGTATCATCTAGCAATTTTGACATGTGTCCCGAAACGGCAGCAAATGAGGTTTCAATGGTGGATGAAATTGGTTGTGGACCATCAGAAAGAGATGGAGATTATGACACATTCACAGACGACATTGACCAGTGTCCAAATACTCCCCTGATGTTGTCAACTCTTGTCAATACCACACAGTACCTTGACCAAGCAGAAACAATACTAAATCCTGTGCTGGGTTGTGCTCTTGCTGAAATCGATCTAGACGGAGATTTGGTAACCGCTGACCTAGATTGGGACGATAATAATCCAAACCAGTCTGCTGATAGCGACGGCGATGGATTTGGTGATAATGTTGAGTCAGATGATGGTGATGATTGCCCACAGCAAAAGGGGACATCATTTAGAGACCAAAACGGGTGTTTGGATTTAGACGGTGATGGCTGGTCATATCAGTCAGATTTCAATGATGGTGACCCCACTCAATGGAATGATACTGATGGAGATGGTTTTGGAGATAATTGGAATAACCCAGAATGGAGTGAAGGACGGATAATCGGTGAATTTGTCGAGGGCGCCACCGAACCAGATAGATGCCCAAGTGAATATACTCCGCTGCTGTATTCTGATACTGAGGGTTGTTTAATTGCTGAAAATAAGAATGACGAAACCGATAATCAAGCCAAAAAAACCGATGACACCGAAGAAACATCGAATCTGGTAATTATTCTTGGAATAGCCGGAGTTGGAATAATACTAATCCTGTTTGGTTCGATTGCAGTTTTGTTGAAGAGAAATAATTCTTCCAAAAACACTCTGATTGATAATTTGGATATCGCCCCTGTTCATCCTGCACTGGAAAGAGGTCAAGCGCAACAAAAACAAGTGGTCAAAAAAGATGATAAAACAGATATTTCGATTGCTTCTAGTGCCGAGAATTTCGTAGAAAAGTGGGAGGATTTACCAGACGGCGATTGGCTTCCAAATGATGAAAATGGTGTACATTGGTACGAGGATAAGATGGGAAGATACTGGTATTCTACCGATGACGGTTACAGGATTTGGGAAGAGTAAAGCAGGCCAAATAAGAAAATTAGACTGATATAATCACACCAAAATTGTCATGTTATGTACCATTGAACAATTAACGGTAATGATTTATTTGAGCCACAGACTAGGAGATACATGCGCAAGGCTGTATTACTATCTCTTATCATGCTTGGAGTGGTGATTACACCGATTAGTACGGCAACTGACAGTGACGGCGACGGAGTCAGTGATGAAATTGATATGTGTCCGTATGCCTATGGTTCTGCTACATCATCTGTTGGATTCGGATGTCCAGATTCAGATGGAGATGGTGTCGCTGATTTTGAGCAAGCTATAACCTATGATTGGAATGAAGCAATAAGAGAGAATCTGGTCTACAACACCTTGGGTGAAGATGTATACGGTTTAACTTGGGCAATCAACAACACCGTTTATTATGCTGGGGGCGACAATAATGAAGTACATTCTTTCGACTCATTCGGGAACCATTTAGGACAATTGCATACAATGACCGGTGATATTTACGACATAGAGCCATCTCCCGATGGGAGCATGTTAGTCGTATCTAGTGGCAATGGTGGTTGTATGGTTATCAACTCAACAACAGGAGCAGTGGTTGCTGATCTTTGGAATGGTTCTACCTCAGGGGGAGTTTTCGAAGTGTCATGGTCGAATGACGGTAGCATGATTTTTGCAGGGGGATATGATTCGAAATTAGTTTGGTTCAACGCTACAGATTGGTCTGTAATTCGGAACATAACGAATCTGCCTGGTTGGATTAGCGGTATTGATACAACGCCAGATGATAGTCTGTTGATATTTTCTTCTAATAACAATCTTAGAGGGTACTGGACGGATAATGGTAGTCTTGCATTGAATCTAACTCTTCATACTGATTATATTCGCACAGTAAAGGTAAGTCCTGACGGTAGGTATGTAGCAACAGGCTCGAATGATAATACCGTAAAGATTGTTGATATTTACAATAAATCAACAGTTCAAACTATACAAGCCTCTTCTGATGTTTACGACATTGATTTTTCTTCCGATGGCGGTACAATGGTGGTGGCTAGAGGAAGAAGAAGTTCGATAAATCTCTACAGCACTGATACTTGGTCATCACTGGGTTCTATGGATGGCTTTGGTAGCAATAACGACAATCGCGGAGTATACTCTGTATCAATTAGTGACGATGGTGAGAAATTGGCTGTTGGTTGGAGAAGAGGATTCACATCACTTCACATGGTTCCAGATGCTTACATCAGAGTTCACGGGCAGCATTACACATCACTAATGGAAAACCCATGGAGATCAACATACCTAACAAATAACGAGTCAGTTAGATTTTGGGATTATGACAGGGTGACTACTACAACAGATTTGTGCAGTTCCAAGAATTACATCGGCTCTAGCACAAATGGAGTAAGCCCACTTTATGCAAACATGTTGTCCAACTACTCGTCAACAGGTCTCTGGGACTGTAAATACACTTCAAACAAAATACTAGAGATACCCTATGGAAGAGCCCCCGGGGCTTTGATGGTGAAATCCGGAGGTGATTCAGAGGCATGCATTCAATCGATGGGAGGCTTGTCAATGGCACAAGTTCGTTGGATAGTCTCGGCGAGTGGTAGAAATATTCTAACCTCAAGTGGAGATATGCCTGGCCTGGTTTGGGACTCTGTGGTGCCAAATGATGATGGAGATGGAGTTAGAGAATGGTCGGATTTAGACTCCTCATGTGAGGATGACGAAATTGTTTTGATTCATCGTTCTGCCAATCGAACAGATTTATCTATTTTAGACGAGACATTATTGTGTTCAAATTGTGGACAGCCAGATTACCTCTATCCTTCAACACAGACAAGATTAAGGATAGACGTAAGTGTTGATAGGACCAATGTAACCCAAGCAATATCTGGTCCATCAGGTGATGGCAACATAGGATTTACAGAATTAATTTACACTCTAGAAAATTCTAATGGATTATTTATTGTTCCTTTAGTGGACAATTATACACATGGATCGGTAGATGCAGTGGCTGCAGGGCAAAGTGTGGTATCACCAAGTCTGAATTCCTCGAAGTTAGGCGAGTGGCCACTGCAGACAGATATGAGAGCGTTTACATCCATCGATCAGATACCTAGAAACATGAATTTCCTTCAATACCTATTATCAGATATTGGTCAATTGAAATGGGAGCAGATGGGATTTGTAGGTCTTGATGTCTGGGACTTGTACACTTCTTGGGCTAAGCTGGGTTTTGACAAATATTACCTTTTACCTGATTCAGATTCTGATGGTGTGTGGGATAGAGATGACTTGTGTCCCGATACAGAATCTGGTTTGCCGGTAAATTCTGATGGTTGTCCTGAGAGTGAATTAGATGATGATAATGATGGATATACCAATGATATCGATGATTGTGATAATGTGGCAGGTACTTCGATTTACGGAAGTGTAGGCTGTCCCGACTCCGATGGTGATGGGTGGCAAGATTCGGACGATTCTCATCCTGATGATAGTTCTGAATGGAATGACACGGACATTGATGGGTTTGGCGATAATTCAGATGATTGCGTTAGTATATTTGGCAATTCCACGAACGGTCAAATTGGTTGCATAGATTCAGATGGTGACGGTTGGGCAGATTCCAGTGATGCATTCCCATTAGACTCGAGTGAGTGGGTAGATTCGGATAGCGATAGTTACGGAGATAATATCGACATTTTCCCTTATGATGGTACACAATGGCGAGATTCGGATATGGATGGCTATGGGGATAACAACTCTGGGCTTGAAGGAGACGACTGCGTCAATGTTAGTGGTACCTCGAACAGGGATGGTGTCTTTGGTTGCATGGATTCAGATGGAGATGGCTGGGCAGATTCTATTGATGATTTGCCTTTCAATCCCGAGCAATATCGCGACCTGGATGGAGATGGAGTTGGCGATACTGTCTCTCTTGGTGACTTTGATTTGTGTACAGAGACTCCTGCAGAGGAACTTACAATGGTTGACTCTAATGGTTGTAGCCCTTCAGAAAGAGATAGCGATTACGACTCATTTACAGATGATATAGATCAGTGCTTAAGCACGCCCTTACTACAGACAACTCTTGTAAATACTACAATTTATCTCGACGTTGAAGAAACTCAACTGAATCCCGTAGTAGGTTGCGCCCCATCGGAAATAGACCTTGACGGAGATGGTGTGACTGCGGATTTCGACTGGGATGATAATAACGCGAACCAATCTTTTGATTCAGATGGAGATGGATATGGAGATAACGGCAATTCAGATGATGGTGATGACTGCCCACTGCAATCAGGGACTTCATACATTGACAAATTGGGTTGTCCAGATATCGATGATGATGGTTGGTCATTTGAGACGGATTTCAATGATGGAGATTCTACACAGTGGAAAGATACTGACGGAGATGGATTCGGAGACAATTATGACAACCCTGAGTGGGCCGAAGGTCGTACTATCGGAAAATTTGTTGAAGGTGCGACACAACCAGATAGGTGCCCTGATGAATATTCTGCATTCTTGTATTCTCAAACTCAGGGATGCCTTGATGGTTTAGAGAGTGGAGAGGGTGACAGGGATGCCTCTGCGTCTAGTGATAGCGATGACGGCGAATCTAATCTGGCTCTAATCCTTGGCATTGCAGGGGTAGGGGTCATTTTGATTCTCCTTGGAAGTATTGCGGTAATATTGAGGAAAAAACCTAACGGAACTGGTGATCAAACCAACAAGAAACCGAGACCAAAGAATTCTGCTGAAATTTTGCATGAGCAAGAACAATCAGGTATTGTAAATCAAAACATACAGAGTGATTTATCACGAGATGATCATGTTCAGTTTGTTAGTTCTTGGGAAGAACTTCCGGAAGGCGAATGGCTAGATAATGATGAAAATGGCGTTAATTGGTATCTCGATAAAAGTGGCAGATATTGGTATTCAAATGATGATGGATTTAGTGTCTGGAATGAATAATATTTTCAAACGTTCCAGTGTTTCATTCAATTCATGAGTGGAACGTTCTTAGTTACAGGTGCATCTAAAGGTCTTGGCCGTTCAATTGCAATTGCGATTGCTGAATCTGGAAATAATGTGATAGGTTTAGCCAGGTCTAGCGCAGACTTGGATCACATCGGGCAAAAATTACGCGATATTTCTGCCCACTCAATGGCCATTCCATGTGACTTAGGAAGCTCTGAAGAGATTTCAACTACGGTTGACCATATCAAGTCTAAGTACGAACACATTGATGGCATAATTCATAATGCTGGGACCATCAAACCTATTGCCAATATGTTTGAAGTAAAAACCAGCGAATGGGCTAACCTAATACGAGTAAACTTAGTTGGTGTTCAGGACTTAACTAGCTCGTTAAGCAAGATCATAGGTGGCGAAAAGCACACAAGAATAGTCACGATTTCTAGCGGGGCTGCCAAACGTTCATTACATGGTTGGAGCGCATACTGCGTTTCAAAAGCCGGTCTTGATATGTGGACAAAATGTGTGGCAGAGGAGGGGGGAGACAGAAATATTTCTGCTCTGGCAATAGCACCCGGAATTGTCGATACTGATATGCAGAAGACAATTCGTAGAGCGGATGAATCCGATTTTCCAATGTTAGAGAACTTCATTGATTATTACAAGAAGGGTGAACTGACAGACCCTGATGTTGTAGCAGAAAAATTGTTACCATTTTGTTTGGGAGTTACTGGTCAAAATGGAGACCGGCTTGATGTCCGTAATTTGTGAAAAGGAATAATTTCAACGGTAACGGTCATAAGCCCGAACGATAGCCTAAGGATGAGGGAGCCAAATGCCAGGAACCACCCGTGTAGAAATTCGAACATTGAAGGTAGGTAGATACTGCTGTGTTGATGACAAAGCATACAAGATAAATTCCATATCAAAATCAAAGCCTGGTAAGCACGGTTCTGCAAAGGCTAGGCTCGAATTAGTTGACATTTTTACNGGACAGAAGATTTCCCATGTTGGTAGCGTAACAGANTCAATAAATGTNCCACTGATAGAGAAAGGTACCGCCATGGTTACTCACATAGAAGGTGCGGAAGTACATGCGATGAACATGCGTGATCATTCTATGATGATTCTTCCAATGGAAAACGAGATGGAAATTGAGGCAGGTAAAGAAATCATGTGGATGGAAGCCTTAGGTCTTTACAAAATCATTCGTGACCACTGACCTTTTGAAAAGGTGACATGACTATGGGTGTCAAGAAGTCGGCATATCGACAACCGGTAACACCGGAGGGTCTCAAAGCGATTGAGAGTGGGACACTAACTTGGTTAGACGACGAGATGTATAACAACCTAAACACGGGTGTNCTNGAACAGTATCTNGAAGAAAAAAATCTAGAAGAAGCCTTCGAAGTATCNCATTGGGATACAAAAAAGGTNNNGATTGGAATTNGTATCGGTGCTATNTTTTCNGGNGTNACAGCGTATATNGGATTAAAATTAGGATTNGCAATCTCAGCNGCATGGTACATTGCTTATGTTCTGGGTATGGCNCTAAAGTGGTCTCCATCCGAAGTAAACATCGCAACATCCGCCACCACCGGAGCCACGCATGCATCTACTGGATTTATNTTCACGTTCCCTGCAATNTTCTTACTTGCAGCAGAGGCTCAATATGAGTTAGCTNCTGGNCCACTCATNACTTTGGGAGATGGTGAAACCTTGCGACTTGCTTTCGTGGGTATCGTCGCTTCAATGTTCGCAGGATTCTTGGGTGTGATGTACTTCATTATTTTCAGACGGGTTTGGTTAGTGGAAGATCCTCTACCACTACCTGGTTTCGAAGCTACCCTGAAAATGCTCGACATTGCGAGTGATGTGAGCACAGGAGCAGTTGAACATGCAAGAGATTCATTGCGAACGATTGGAGTATGGACTGTGATAACAATGGGTGCATTGTTCATCATCGAATACCCCCTTCTTTACATCAAAGGAAAAGGAAAGGCAGTAAGTGATACCTTAGCCGAACTTCTATCCGGATCTGATTTTGGCTTAGCATCATTTTATTCAAAAGCNAAAATTCACCAGCCAGGAGAGGTTGTAGAAGGTGTTGCAAAAGGACCAGCACATTACAATCCAGAGACTGTATACAACCCGTTCATGTACACNTACGTGGGCGTNGCCCTCACCCCATCCATGTTCGCAATTGGATGGTTCATGAAAACAAGAGTCGCATTCCTCGTTAACTTAGGTACAATCGTNGGTTGGTTCTTCCTAGTTCCTTTGGCTGTTGCATTCAACCTACCTGTCTACGAGGGACAATTGGGTGCAAACGTTGCACTACAAGAATTGCCGGCAGCGCTTTACAACAATTGTATGGCGAATGCAACAGATGCTGCTATGGAAGCACAGTGTGGTGTAAGTACGGGTCCTGTTCAAATGTATGCATTCATGAAAGCAGTGAGATTCATTGCGATTGGGGCAATTGTTGGAGGAGGTATCTTTGGATTACTGAAAATGTGGAAGACNTTTGCGAATATATTNGGAGATATCGCTAAAGCACTNAAGGGTGATAGCGGCAAGGAGTACATGCCAGGACTAGGATGGTACGAGTGGCCTCTNGCACACATACCAATCTTCATGCTTTTGACATTTGGTTCGATGATTGTAATTTTCATGCTTGGAGATTTCCCTCTCTTGGCAAGCATTGTNTTTTCAGTTGTTNTATTGCTTACTACCTTCCTTCTTGGCGCAATTGCAGTCAGAGTTATGGGAGAAACGGGTATAGAGCCAGTATCAGGTACATCATTTATCGTTCTCCTTATGTTGTTTGGAGTATTTTTGAACTTCACAGATCCACTTGGCCTTACAACGCANGAAGCCGTACTTCTCGGTNTGGTCGGAACGACAGTATTTGGCTCCGCAATTTCTATGTCNGGAACTGTTATTGGTGATTANAAAAACAGCCTTTACATCGGAAATCGCCCNTATCATATNTCGAAAGGAAATATCATGGGTGTAGTTCCNGGTGCGGTTATAGGAGCAGGTGTTGCGATTTTCCTAGCGAACGAATTAGCAGAGGGTCGAATTGATTTGATAGCACCTCAGGCTAACGCATTTGCAACNTTTTCTGTAATATTTTCTGAAGGNCAGGGAGATTTGATGCTACTGCTTCTGGGATTCTTGCTGGGTGTATTTGTTGAGTGGGCTACAGGCATGGGAACGTCTTTCGGTTTGGGTATGTATCTAGACGTACCTCACACATTACCTATGCTAATCGGTGGTGTTGCTCGCGATAAATGGGAAGACAAGAAACTGAAACCTCGCATTGAAGCAATTAAGGAAAAAGAAGGAACCGTTGTTGCTGAAAAGAAACGTGCACTTATTCTTCTTGGAACCTTTATGNTNGCAGCNGGNCTNNTAACAGGAGAAGCGTTCTTTGGAACTGAAAGTGCAATACTCTCATTCATTGATTCCCTTTGGCCTGCTTCCTTTGGCACTAGTTTCGCATGGCATGCAATTAGATTGACACTATTTATTCTGATTAATGTCGTAACTGGATATCTAATCTACTTGCTATTCAAGAGGGCTGGAGTCTTTGGCGGAACCGAACAAGATGCAGAGTTAGTTGAGGCGTGATAATGAGTAAGACACCACCACTTGTGTGGGGTCTACTCGCATTGAGCGTACTGGGTGTTTCATCTGCTGGTGCNATTCTAAAAGACCTAGATTTAATTCCGCCACTAATGAGAGCATCTTGGAGACTTCAGATTACGGTTCTAATGTTAATGCCACTTGCAATTTGGCAGTACAAACAGATGAATACACCAAGTANGAAGAAATTGACCGAAAAACGAACGGTACTCATTGTATCAGGATCGGGTATCGCTCTAGCAACACATTTTGGTGCGTGGACAACATCNCTTGACCATACTTCATTAGCCCATTCTCTACTATTTGTCACAAGTCATCCAATCATTATCGTGATTGGAACAGCAATTCTGATTCGGAAACCACATCCGTTTGAAACTATAGGAGCAGTTGTAGGATTGATTGGTGCAAGTATCACATTACTAGATGCNAAAAATAGCGGAGANGTGACNCTTTTCGGAAATTTCCTAGCNCTTATGGGTGCAATNACAGTGATTGGTTACATNGTCGCAGGTAGAATTTTGAGAGAATGGATGCCTGTTTTTGTNTATGCTGTTCCTGTGACATTAATTGCGGCAATTTTGTTAATACCCGCCTCAATTTTGATGGGTGAAAGCACTGCCGCTCTGGGATGGGTGGAATCTGAATTGCTTTTTGATTTCATTAAACTTGCTTTCTTGGCAGGCATAGTCGGACACACAGGTCTAAACGCATGTCTGAGGTGGCTCAAACCATTAACGATATCATTTGCAGTAACTCTAGAGCCTATCATTGGTGCTTTCATTGGATGGTTGTACTACGATGAAGCAGTACCTCAAAAATGGACTTGGCTCGGTGGGTTGATTCTAATTTTTGGAATCATGCTTGTGATAAAGGGAGGTGCAGAACATGGCATGGATACTGCTGACCAATGATGACGGAATAAAAGCTGACAGTTTGCAGGATCTCGTTTCTGCACTATATGAAAAAGGGCACAAGTGCGTTGTTTTCGCGCCCAGTGAGAACAATTCTGCTGTGAGCATGAAAATTTCACTTGGTAAGCCTCTAACCGTAACTAGGATTGAGGATGAAAGGGAAGGAATCCATCAGTTTTCGATAGGCGGAACCCCATGTGATTGTGTAATTGCTGCTTTGGACGGAGGTTTGCAAAAATTAGTTCCAGGTGTAATCCCAAAATTGGTAGTTAGTGGTGTGAACCTTGGACCAAATCTCTCTCAAGATGCTTACCACAGTGGTACAATTGCTGCTGCAAGAGAAGCGGGTATGTATGGTATGCCTGCGATTGCCTCCTCTTGGTCATCTTTTGACCCAGAAGGCATGGAAATAGCGATTGATGCAACAATTGAGTTGATTGAATCGGCTCTCGCTATTCTTCCAGATGAACCCGCTAATCTCAATCGCCCTCACGTGGATGTTCATGCCCCTCATCTCACCTCTTGGCCTAAAGAATCTCAGAGGAAATGGGAGGATGGACCAATTAATGCTTTGAGAAAATCATTTGCAGCGGGCGAAATAATTCTCAATCTCAACGTCCCAAGAGGATGGAATGGATCATTTGCAACTACAAGACTAGGAATGAGATGGTACCGTAGCGCAATTACATTCTCTAATGACACCTCAACATTTCAATTGGGAGCAGCTCGAATTGATGTTGATGAAGTAGATAGAGGTGATGTCGATTCGGATATAATTGGAGTTGCAAGTGTTACTTGCATGCCATCATGGCCGCAAACTCACCCTCTAGAGATGGACATGTCTTTGCTGGCATGGTCCTTGGAGAATAGTAAATCTGGGCTACCAATATGGCTTGAATCTACGACTATTCAAGATTAATTTTTACACGCTCGTCTAATAGAAAATGAACAATCGCAATACAGGTGTGTCCCTGTAGCCACTCTTTTCCAAGACTCCTGGGCATACCTCGATTACACTCGAGTGTTTTATCATCTCCTAGGACAAATGCTAATTCACTTATATCTGAATCACCAGGTATTGAACCCTCATACAAAAGTTGAGAGTTAGCATCTAGACGAACAATCGGGCACTGAAAATCGTCAAGTGTCATGTCTAAATCTCCTCCTCCATCATAGATTCCTGGACTTCTTTCTACCCAGTGGCCTCTTGGTGGTGTTGGATTTTTGATTACTGCTGCAATTTTCCCTGCAACAGATCTCTCTTCAGCATGGATTCCCTTCAATTGGTTTGACACAAACCTAATTCTTCTTGCAGGTCCGGGTCCACCAAGAAGTATCATTGTAAACTCCACATCATCACGCATACCATGACTTGTAAGTATAGAGGCCATCAAGGCTCGAATTAGGACATCCATTCGACCAGCACCGCCAGCCAGATCATTCAAAGGCAGCTTTCCCCTTGCCATGGCTCTACTTCCAACAATGACAAATCTGCGCAAAAAATCACCTATGATTTTCAATAATTGAGCGAATGGCACTGCACATATCTAACTCAGTTTTGAGAATGAAATGTGCTCCATGCGAATCAACTAACCAACCTCTTGGAGCACCTGCTTTGCCATAATCTTCCAATCTATTGGCGATTGTTGCAGTCATATTTGCAGTTTTTATTTGAGCGTGCGCTCTGTGAACTAGGTCCTTCTGTTTTATTCCGCTTTCAAATTTGAACCCTATTCTAACAGCACCCTTGCACAAATCCTTTAATTCAAGAATATGCTTTGCACCTTCTTTCATTTCAATATTCAAATCACCTTGTAATGATGCTATTTTACCTTCAATTTGTTCTTCGATAACATAGTCCAGGACTGCTGCTGT
>PBGS01000002.1 GCA_002720115.1 Methanobacteriota archaeon | reverse complement strand
TTGATGTCAGCCACTCTCCATGTCGATTGGTTTGAGGTGTCGTGTGCCCACAATTCACTCCCAGTACTTCCATCATTGGCAGAGAAATAGATGGTGTCGCCAACGAGAAGTTGCATGTATAGTCCAGGGTTACTACCTACCGCACCGTTGTTGATGTCAGCCACTCTCCATGTCGATTGGTTTGAGGTGTCGTGAGCCCACAATTCACTTCCAGTACTTCCATCAATGGCTGAGAAATAGATGGTGTCTCCGACAAGCAACACCATATCTAATCCGGGGTTACTACTTCCCGCACCGTTGTTGATGTCAGCTACCTTCCATGTCGTTTGGTTTGAAGTGTCGTGAGCCCATAATTCGTGTCCAAATGTTCCGTTATAGGCATTGAAGTAAAGGCTGTCCCCAACGAGAATGTTCATTATATTTCCAGAAAGTCCGTCCACACCGTTGTTGTTGCCATAAACTTGCCATATCGAACCGTTTCCAGTTGTTTGATTGATGAACTGCGGTGCAAGGTAAACCTCGGTGTTATTGGTCCAAGTGTTGTTCTCTGGGTTGTATTCGAAAGGACCCGGTGGGCCTGGGCCAACTCCCAAATTGAGAATGAATGTGGACGAACCGCCCGAGTTGTTTGCATATATTGTGAAGTTGGTTTGAGCTAAAGAGGCGGTTGGCCTTCCATACAGAGTTCCGTTAGTTGAACCAAATGAGAGACCTGTTGGAAGCGCCGGGTGGATTGCCCATGAGGTAATCTCTCCATGTGCCTTAACTGGATTTGTACCTGAGAAATGATTTACCTTGCCCGGTGTAGGATTGTGTGTGCCAGCTCCATCTCCTAATTTGCCGTAGACTCCATCCCCCCAACAATACATCTCGTAGGTTTGTGAAACGACACAAGTATGCCAATGTCCAGTGTTTATTGCGATTGGAATTACACCTGATGCAAAATTGACTTTCTTTGGAGTTTGCTGGCTTGTAGTCCCAGCACCATTACCCATCTGCTGGGTACCATCCGCACCCCAGCATTTGACATTTGAATTATCGAGCAGTGCACAATTATGCCATCGTCCGAGTTCTACCTTAACTGCCGTACGACCGGTACCTAAATCTGGCCAAATATGTCCAGCAGTTGACTTTTGTTGATTTTGGTTTCCAGTACCTAGCCAACCCTTACCCCAACATGTTACACTGCCATTTTCTAACAAACCACAACCAGAATATCGCCCCAAGGCTACATCAACAGCAGGGTTAGATGAATCGAAGAACTGAATGACAGTCGGTGTGTCCTCGTTAGAAACACTACCTGTTCCCAAACGATGCGAATTACCTGGACCCCAGCAGGCTATACTTCCGTTATCCAATACTGCGCAGACATGATAGTGTCCAATGTCAATCGCAACAGCGTGCCTACCTGTAGGTAGTGGCATTGTGTACATTGGTGTTGATTGTCCACCTGAGGAATTCGTGTATCCTCTTCCCAATTGTCCGTAGTGATTTCTTCCCCAGCACATAATCGAACCGTTGTCCATCAGTGCACACGTGAAATCTATTCCTGCTTCAATCGCCACTGCAGGTCGTCCAAGAGATAATGTTTGAGTTGGAGTGGTCCTAGTAGTCGTGGTGCCATCTCCCAATTCTCCGTATGCATTACTTCCCCAACAAGAAACCGTACCATCATCAAGGACTGCACATGTGTGAGTATCTCCTGCCGTGATATCTACAGCAGTACGGTTTGTACCAAGAGAGGCAGTTGCAGTAGGTGTGCTCCTATCTCCATTATTGCCATATCCAAGTCTGTAACTAGCACCCTCTCCCCAGCATCTAACTGTTCCATCCGCCTTAATTGCGCATGTATGGTCCTCACCAGCAGCAATCAGGTCTGGGTCTGTCTCAATCACTGTGATTGGAGTCATGGTTTGATTGTAATCCAGAGTAATGTTATCTCCATAGTAATTGATTGGAGCAGGTGAGTGGTCGTTGATTGTGATGTTAATCTGGTCAGAGAATGATCCACCTGTGTTGTTTGCCCAAATCGTGTAAGTTACTGCTGTGGTCTGCAGTCCTTCGGGCGTTCCTGAAATTTCACCAGTGCTACTGTCAAAAGACAATCCGGTAGGTAAGGAAGGATGTATGGCAAACGATGTAGCACTTCCTCCGGATGTTGACGGAGTAGTTGATGTCATTGTATGGTTGAGTGAGAGAGTGATATTTTCTGTGGAATATGTTATTCCAGAGACACTTATGTCGTTGATTGTAATGTTGATCGTAGTCGACTTCGAACCGACTGAATTGTTTGCCCAAATTGTGAATACAGCACCAGAGATAACCTGAGTTGGTGTTCCCCAAATTGTACCATTACTTGTCTCGAAAGTTAATCCAGTTGGTAGACTTGAATTAATTGCCCAAGTCGTGACACCGCCGGTTGTTCCATTTGTGGTAATGGTTGGCGCAGCAGGAGTGATTGCGACTCCATTTGTTCCCAAGATATCATTGTATGATATGTCTCCGGGTGCGCCAGTCACTTGAAGTGTGAACGTGGTGGTAGTAGTTGCACCAAGAGCGAGAGCAGTCAGTGTGTATGTTGTATTAGCACTGGCTATTGTTGGAGTACCGCTAATTTCGCCAGTCTTCCAGTTCAAAATTAGACCATCAGGTAGGCTAGGGGAAACAGAGAATACAGGATTCGCAGTCAAGCCTTTGCCGGAGCCTTTGACAGTCGCGTACAGTAAATCATTACCACCTATGGTGTCAGCATGTGCGATGTGCACGTCATCGTTGCTATCGATAACCATAGAAGCAAATATTCCTCCAACACCAGTCTCTAGAGTAGTTCGCACCCAACTACCGCTTGAATTTGTGAAATATTCCAAATCTTTATTGCAACAGTAACCAGATTGGCTTCTGATGTTATGGCTGCTAATGTGAATATCATCGTTTGAGTCGATAGCCATAGCCAAATATGACGCATAACGGTTTTTTGCAACTAGGGAGTGAGTCCAACTGCCGCGATTCCCTACAGAAATGTAGATGTCGTCGGAGCTGTCATCTTTGCGGTAAGCTATGACAACCTCGTCTTTTGAGTTGAGTGCTACAACGGAATCTTTTCCATAATTATCGCCGGTGCGAACTGTTTCATTAGTCCACACTCCTGACTCATCTGTGTAATAGCGCAGGTCGCTACCACCACTATCACGATAGACGGAAATGTGGAGTGAGCCATTACCTGCTATTGCTAAGGAGGCATATTTGCCGTCGTCCTCTGTGGTGTCAGTTATGGTAGTACTGACGAAACTACCCGAAACATTCGTTGTGTAATTGAGCACCCAAACTCCAGAACCCGAGACAGGGTGGATTATGTGTACATGGCCTTTGTTGTCAACGGCTATACCAGTTTTTACCCAATCGTTAACAGGGTTTACTGCTGAATTATCTAACGTGGAAAGGACCCAGGTGCCAGACGCATTTGTAGCATAACGTAGATTTGTATTATCTCGGTCGATGTATGCTATGTGTAAAGCTCCCTGGTTATCGATTGCTATCGATGGGCGATAACCAGTCCTCGACGCAGTATCGAGGTCTTGTGTTGTCCACGAACTTCCATCGTAAATTGAGAGTGCTAGTACGTGCTGAGTTGTGCCGCCATAAATCGGACGTGTCCAAGCAACAGCCAGATCACCATTATCCCAAGCTGCTATCGCAGTACCCGCTACAGAAGCAGAATTATTCAACATGCCAGATGTGTTTGTTACACCCGATGTCCATGAAGGAATTGTAAGTGAATGGCTGTAACTGGCCGAAATACTAGCAAGTGTAGCGTTGACACTGCCTGTGCTGTGTGTAGGTGTTACAGTCAGTGTTCCACCTGAGTTTAGAACTTCGATGTAGATTGAAGTGGAATCGCTACCACCGGTGTTAGTTGCAGTAATGGTGTATGATGCGTTGGTTGAAGCAACGGTAGGAGTGCCTGACAGTTCGCAAGTGCTTGAGAGCGACATTCCATTCGGTAGGCTTGGAGATGCGCTACAAGAAACGATAGCACCGCCGCTATTTGTCACAGCCAGTGCAGACATCTGAGCGCCCTTTAGCAAAGACAGACTAGATGGGCTGTAGGAAATTGAAGGGGCAATATCGTTCACAGTGAATGTAATCGTAGTCGAGGCAGAACCTGCAGAGTTGTTTGCCCAAATCGTGTATGTTGCAGTTGAAGTTACGGTATCTGGCGTTCCCCAAATAGTACCATTTGAAGCACCCAAACTCAATCCTGATGGTAATGAAGTTTCAAGGTCCCATGTAGTGACTTCGCCACCAGTGTTGATAGGATTGATCGTAGTAATTGTCGTGCCCTTGGTGTAAGTGTAAGAGTTAGGAGAGTAGGACGGGATTGGTGCATTCAAGCCAACCTCAAGCCATACCTGTCCGCTGAATGACTCTCCAGAAATATTAGCCCAAACCGTGTATGTTGCATTCACTGCAGTCACGGTCGGAGTTCCTGTAATCGCACAAGTTCCAGTTGTGAGGCTCAATCCGGTTGGTAGAGCAGGTGAGATGCCACAAGTTGCATCTTCAACGTCAGGAGATGGCATGAATTCACCAGTTGACCAGGTGATTGAACCATGAACATTGACAGGAGTAAGTTGGTCTCCAGAAGCGAAGTTCGAATTATCTCCCAATTGTCCTCCGCCTCGAGCTCCCCAGCACTTCATTCCTCCAGTGCTGAGCATAGCGCAGGTGTGTCCTCCACCTGCGCTGATTCCGGTCGCTGTTACTCCAGAACCTAAGTTAATGTCCGAGGATGGGGGGCTACTCTTGTCATTGGTTGTACCGTCTCCGAGTTGACCATTGTTGTTGCTTCCCCAGCAGCGAACACCTCCATCGTTGAGTAATGCACATGTGTGTGAGTAGCCAACGGAGACAAACACTGCTTTGTGGCCTGCTCCGAATGCTGAAGTTGCAGTTGGTGAATTTCGCTGAGTAGTTGTTCCATCTCCGATTTCACCCTCGTCGTTTCGCCCCCAGCAAACTACTGAGCCATCATCCAGTAGTGCACAAGCATGTGCTTCACCAGCTGAGATTTGCGTTGCTGTACGACCAGCAGGTAGGGAAATGGTTGTACTTGGCGGCGAGGTTGTTACGGAACCGTCACTACCACCACCGTCTCCACGACGGCCATCATCGTCAGATCCCCAGCACTTGATTGAGCCATTATCCAACAATGCACAGGTAAAGCCCTGTCCGAGGGCAAGTGAGATTGCGTGGCGGCCGCTTCCGAGAGAATTGATTGTAGTTGGTGAATTCTGATTTGTTGTCGAACCGATACCAAGTTCTCCCTCCGAGTTCCTACCCCAGCACTTGACTGACTGGTCATCTAGGATTGCGCATGTGTGATGGTATCCCGCATATACTGATGTAGCGGTTCTTCCGCTACCTAACGGGATTGTTTGAGGATTCTTTTGGTCTCCGCCAGAAACACCAACCTGTCCGTTGTTGTTCCTTCCCCAACACTTGACTATGCCATTGTCAAGAAGTGCGCAGGTGTGTTGTTCACCAATGGTTACTGAAATTGCATCGTTTCCTAATGAATTGGTTTGCGTTGGTACATCTTTCCATTTGTTACTTACAATTTGACCATTGCCAAGTTGTCCGTTTCCATTACGGCCCCAACAGTAGACATCGCCATTATCTCTGATAGCACAAGTGTTACGCCAAGAAGCATACATGGTCAGGTTGCCTGCTTCGAGTGGGTCATAATCCCACTCCCATGTGATGTCGCTACCGATTGAAGAATTTCGGGTGATGAATGCTCCATCCACGCTTGGAGTTAGAGTCCAAACCATGTTCAATGCAACAGTAGTTGTTCCTGAGCCACCCGAGTTGTTAGCATAAACCGTGTAGGTTGCATTGCTAGTCACGTTTTCTGGTGTTCCCCAAATACTTCCATTGGTTGTGCCAAACGACAGACTGGTTGGCAGGCTTGGAGATATTTCCCAGGATGTTACTGCTCCTCCGGAGTTGGTTGGAGTAGCTGTTGTCATTTCTCGGTTGTTTGAAATTTCCACTGGTGTAGTGTAAGTGATTACAGGGACTTGATCGTTGATTATTATTGAAACTGAAGTTGTAGCCGAACCTTGGCCATTAATTGCAGTAACCGTGTAGGATTGTGACGAGGTCTGCAGAACTGATGGTGTTCCACTGATTGCACCAGTTGATGCATCGATGCTTAGACCGGATGGTAATGCCGGACTAATTGACCAAGATGTTACCGTACTACCGCTGTAGGTAGGCGTATTGGTTGTCATCGCAGTGCCTTTCTCGAGGGTCATGCTTGAAGGAGAATAAGAAACACCGCTCGGTGCTGACATTATTTGCATAGAGAAAGTCGTTGAGAATGACCCAGCAGAATTGTTCGCAGTCACTGTGTATGAAGTGCTGGTCATATCAGCACTTGGAGTTCCCCAAATTGTTCCATTACTGGTTTCGAAGTTCATTCCAGGTGGTAGCGTTCCAGTCAATGAGAATGATGTAGTAACTTCACCAGCGCTTACACTGATTGGTATACTGTATGTTTGTCCGTTCGTAAATGTGTAAGATGAAGCGGAGTAAGAAAGGTTAGTTGTGTTGCTGTACACACCTTTGCCTGAGGCGTACAACTGGTTGATGTTGGTTGCATTCAGAGCATCGGCAAACATCATGACCGAACCGATTTGCCCATCGAAACCTTGGTTGTATTCTCCTCCATTGTGTGAGCCAATGAAGACACTGTTGCTCACATCTCGTATGTTTGTATCTCCTGACAGGCTAGCGTTGGCGACGTTGACGCCATCGATGTAGAATCGAAGCATGTTGCCCATGTCAGCCACCATGGCAACATGATACCAGCGATCCGTATCGATAGATACCTTTGGAGTAGATGTCGAACCACCTGTGTCAGGCGTTCCAACTGCTCCGTAGATTTTGTGATCAGTAGGATGTATTTTGATATGCCAACCCACCGTTCCAGAAGATCCACCGTTATTCAGTGCACCGATAACAATGCCATGATCGGTTGAAGAAGCGTTGACCCATGTTACAATTGACCAATCGTTGTGGTTTACGCTTGCAAAGCGAACGACGATGATACCGGACCCGCCGTTGCCGCCGTCCTTAGTATTGCTTCCACTGCCGCCACCACCGCCACCGCCACCGCGATGGTGTGCAGCGTTACTCGCACCGATGTTCGCTGTTCCACCGTCACCAGCGCCAGAACCACCTTGGGCCTTTGAGCCCGCTGAGTTCGTAGAACCGCCGCCTCCGCCAGAGCCATACTGATTAAGCGAACCTGTGAGTGATGAACTTGTGCCAAAACCGCCGTCACCACCGCTGGTAGAACTGGTGGCGTCTGAACCATCTTGACCAGCACCTCCGCCACCCCCACCTGCGTTTGATGTGCCATCTCCGCCATCGGTTGCGCCTGTTCCACCTGCGCCATTGGTATTCGAAGCGCCACCGCCGCTACCATTCTGAGTAAACGCTGGCGAGCCTGTGGGGGCATCAGAACCGTCTGCACCTGAGGATGTCCAAGTGGCGCCGCCACCGCCACCGCCGACAACAGTAGTTCCTAGTTGCGAAGGTTCTCCATTAACACCGTTAGAACTTGAGGCCGTTGAACCTTGACCACCCTGTCCAACAACAACTGTCACGGTAGAACCCGCGGTCAGCGTCGCTGAATTGGAGTATTCGACACCACCGCCGCCACCGCCACCACCAGTGTTGTAGCCGCCACCACCGCCGCCCCCGACGATTATGGTCTCTGCTGAACTTACACCAGTAGGAACTCGCCATCCGCCCTGTGCAGTAAGTACCGTCCGCTTGAAGGTCAGGATGGTATCGCTTCCGGAGGTGGAAACATCCCATGTGCGAACAACTTCAGGGGAACCTGTCACCGATGTGAGTGAGGCGGAACTCGCCCCAGATCCTGTCGCCATGTTCGGCATGCTCGTGACGGTGTCACCGTGGCGTTCGAGGTTGAAGTCAAAGAAGGCGTTGAGGTTGGCATCGTTGACGCTGGGATATTCATTCATGTCATCGGCAATGGTTGATGAACGGTCTGCCGTGTAGATACGGACGTCGTCAATTAATCCATGCCAAGCGTCGTCTGAGACATATCCTTGACGCGTACCAACATGCAAGGGCTGTGCGTTGTTATCGCCAAGATCTCCTTCATAGGAGGAGACACTGTATGATTGCACACCATTTAAGAAAAATTTGACCCCTGTGCTGCTGCTTGCTCGGGTCAGTGCGACATGTTGCCAAACATCATTTTCAGCAGAGACACTAGTATCGATCCAGTTCCCCACTGAACCACCGCCGCCGTACCACGACGAACCTGATCCTAAGATGTAACGCCACGTCCCCGAATTACATCCTATGATGAAGGAATAATGCTTCATGACAAAGGTAGGTGTGCCGGTGGTTCCTTCACAATCTGTTGGTTTTAGCCATGCTTGAATGGTGAATGCGGTCTCTACAGCGCCCAATGTGTAACCTGCGGTGGTTGCAGGAGCCTTGAGGTACTGGTTTGTGGCACCCTGATTCAGCTCGACGGCCAAATCCTCGTATGGTTCACCTGGTCGTAGCGTCGTAGAATCCTCAACTTCTATTTCATCGCAAGTATAACTCCCGGGAGTGTTCCATCCCGCCGTTGAGTTCGAGCAAGAACCATCGAAGGCAAATCGAGTTCGGTCTGCATCCCAATCCGGCCCAACAGAAGCAACGGTTCCGTTGTTGTTGAAGCCAGAAAGGTCGGCGACGGTGGTGCCGCTGCCACTGTAGGAACTGCTGTTGGTTGGGTCAAGATGTAGGCGCAGGTCAAGCGTGGACGGTGGAGTGTAGGAAGAGAAGAGACAGGAACCGTCGGGGACTACTGCGTCTGAATCATAGTTGTCTGCATAATCGATCATACAACCTGCAATCGGTGCGGATGGCGTGCTGAAAGTCCAAGTAATACCTGCAGTCCAAGGATTGCTGTCATCCGCATCATATGCACCAGCGCTTAGCTGTTGAAGATGTGAGCCCCATTTAGGGCGGAAGTCGTTGTTGGCGGGGTCAACCAGCATTTCATGAATCTGGACCTGTCTTATTGTGCTAACGTTAGTGACAACTACTGGCATGAACTGCTGTGTAATGTTGCCAAGACCTAGTTGTGATTTGTGATTTCGTCCCCAGCAGGTCAAATCTCCGTTGTCAAGAACCGCACATGAGTGTCTCATTGACACGCTAATTGAAGCAGCAATTCGGTCAGTTCCAAAATTGACGTATTCAGTTGCAGTAGAAGCCGTTCGTGATGTGTATGAAGAACTGCTATTGCCGAATAATCCCCATTCATCNTCACCCCAGCANACCACGCTACCATTNACGAGGTGAGCGCAAGCAANCTGTTGTGCANNATCGACACGCTGTACCATCATCTCTATCCCGTTAACATATNACAAAGAGGATTGAGANACTCCTANGCCTCCTTGGCCAAGNTGGTTTTCANNGTTNANTCCAACACANGCNACNGANCCNTTNTCNTANCTNANNCACATGAATCTCTTACCTAAGTCGACTGTGGCTACTGTGCGTCCAGCAGGTATCGNAAGAGTAACTGGCGTGTTTTGATTTGTCGTGTTTCCAAGTCCAAGTTCACCGTCANNGTTNCGCCCCCAGCAGGCGATAGAGCCATTGTCTAATTTNGCACAATANGANTTCATTCCAGCATGCAGNCTAACGGGCTTGCTTGAGCCANTGAAGNTAACATAATGTGGAGTTAGCACATCATTGTTTGAAATATTACCAAGTCCAAGTTGACCGAAATTGTTCCTTCCCCAACATTGTACGCTTTGGTTGCTTAGTAANGCACAACTAGACGAACTAGCAGTTGCCACACTAATCACGGTCACACCAGACCCGACATTGACAAAGGTAGGTTCCCATACTCCGTTGGCTGAAACATTTCCAATACCTAATTGTCCATCACCATTGGCCCCCCAACACATCAAAGATCCGTTATCTAACACTGCACAGGTGTGGGAGTTAGGCTCCCAACCTTCTGCTCCTGAACTACCCATGCCCAGTGAAGTAACGGTGCGGCCAGTTCCAAAGTCTACGAATTGTGGTGCANCCTCTCTGCCGCTAGTNGAACCCAAACCCAGTTGACCGTGGTCGTTTCTTCCCCAGCAATACAGCGAACCATTGTCGTAAATTGCACATGAAATTTGNTTGCGAGCTTCAAACATCCCGTCATATCCTTGCAAGTAGCCATTCCAATTGTTCCAATGTGAGCCGTTTGGCAANGGGTTATCGAAGACATCGTCTGAGCGATGGTCTGCCATTGCATCGACTGCGTTATTGTGCAGGGTAGAATTCTTGTTGTTGATTCCGCCATCGGTCAGGAAAATGATGTCGTTCTTGCCGGTCGAATTGAACACGGTATTGTTGTGAATATTGTGATAGTCACCTTTGACCATCAATCCACCAGCAGCATTCCAAATCACGTTGTGGTGCATAGTTCCATTTCGACCTTCACCTGCTTGACCTATTGGTGCATCAAATCTAGCGCCATACTTGATNACGTCGTGAATCCAATTGTATGCGATTTCAGCACCTGGCGCTTCACCCTGCATTACTTGGACGACAGCTCCATCAGTTTGCAGATGGCCAACATCCCATACTCTGTTGTAGAATACTTTGGGCGCATCACCAATTGAGAGAACAGAGGATGCACCGGTTAGGTGAACGCTGTTGTTTGTAAAATACATGTCACGCCCTCCTTCGTAAATAGTGGTCATCAATCCCTTCTGGTCAGCAGCCGACCAGTCGATTGCATAGAAGTAAGAATTGTTNACAGTGTTATTGTGAGATTGGCCACCTGAGCCGTGGAACTCTAGTGCTCCACCATCGGTGTTGGTAATTGAAATCTTGTCAACAAATGTGTTCTTACATCTGTAGAAGCGGGTCATCCAGCGGTCGTCTTCTGATTCGCCCGCAATACTAAGTCCACGCTTTGATGTGCTTGGATACTGCAAGGTTGAGTTTGTGAAACTACATCCATCACAGTTGTTGAAATTAACAGTGGTTCCAAAGAAATCGATTCCTTGGATTGTAACNCCGTCGGAGTTGTCTACACTGATTGCGAAAGGCTGGACCTTTACTCTAAGGTTAAGGTCGTTTGCATCTTGANTCGTTGGTGTCTTGTAATGCAAGGTATTGTCGGTATTGTTGTACCACCATTCGCCATCTGCATCGATTAGTTCACGCTTTCCTTCCAAGAAGTAAGCATGATGTTTGGACTTCCAGCCAACACCGGTTCCGTCGTATGAGAAGGTCCCGTTGCTGGCGTTCCAGCCGGTGATTTCTCTGCTGTTTGATCGGAATGAGCCCAAGTTCATCACCGCAATTGCACCAACAGGGTCGAGGCCTGTTGCGTTGATTGTCTCATTCAATCCAGTGTGAACGCCAACTTCTGGCCCTGCATCAGTTAGCCATCCAACGGTGTATGCATTGTTTGAATTGGTTAGCGTTCCCTCCGCCATGTAAGAGCGGTTGAATACGGTGTCATCGGAGAACTTTGCATTAGGCCAGCGAGCTGGAACTTGCTCTTCGTGAGCAAGGAATAACTGCCATCCATCTTGAGTTAGAGTGACTTCTTGGATTCCATCGCTGTCCGCGGAACCCCAAACACCGCCTAGGTCCTCGGTAATACTTCGTGTTCCGTCAAAAATGACGGTAGCGCCTGTCGCCGCACGGATTTCCAAGTTGTCCACACCATCGATTGAAACATTGTCGTAGTAGAGACCAGACTGCATGATGATCTCATCGTTAGCCACAGCGTCATCCACAGCGCCGGATAATGTCTTCATCGGACAGGTGGATGTTCCCGCATAGGAATCATCACCATAGATACCATCTACGTAAATCGCTGTGCCCGCAGTTCTCGTTTCTGAAGCACATGCAACCGGGTTGACGTAACTCACTTCTGGGCTTTCCTCGAGGTAAACTGGAGGGTGCCAGCCTTGGTAATACTGGGAGTATGCTGACTGTGCAAGCATCACCATCAACACGGAAAGGACCATCGCCTTACGTTGTTGACTTCTTATCTCCATCTAATCCCACCTGTATCTAAACTGTTTTTTTCATAAGGTCTTCGTTTCGGTATCGATGGTCTTCAATTATGGAATGAATTGATAATTTTAGACTCTGCAGATTGAAGGTGTTCAGAAACAGTTGCTTGTTTGATGTCGAGAACCTTAGCAATATCTCTCTGAGTACATCTTCTAGGCCTGCTGTAATATCCCATTTCAATCGCAGTTTCCAGAACTAGCCTCTGCTTTTGTGGTAATACACTCTTGAATTCTGGACCTTGAAGCGACTCTGCCCCCAGCTTTACGCTAAATCCATTCCCGACTAAGTCTCTGAATGAATTTCTCACCTTTCTTAGGGCTGCCGTTGTACCTCTTATTGAGAGAGTGAATTTTCTCATATCCAGATTTGTGGGATAAACCCACCATATGTCTTTGATATCCGAGAAAATGTGAGGGATAGGCCCATCCAAAATAGCCCTAACTAGGGCGGAATTCTCATTTTTGCTAATCACTTCCACAACTTCTAGACTTGGATGCTTAATTTCTAGGGATTTATCATCATCAAAATCAACCTTCAGGTAACACTCAAGGGCTTTGTCAATCCACCCAATTTTTGACACAAATTCACATTTTGTAAAAAAGTCTTGTAAATCAGCCCCAGGGAGGTCTTTGGCGACCTCCATCGAGATTTCAATTTGCATGTATCTTAAGTCAAGATTTTGGAATCCAGTGCTAGATGAAAACAACGTAACACCTCAACGGTCAGTCGTCTCCAGCTTCGAACATGGATAATACACCCTTCAGTTCGATGAGATCTTGTTCCAACGCAGCCTTTTCTTTCTTGCTAAGGTCTGGATCCTTGAGTCTCTGGTTAATCTTCTCAATGTCCTCTTTCGCAGCAGCTCTTTCTTTCTCGAGTTGCTTGTCTTCCTTGACCATCTGTAGTTTAGCCAGCCTAACAGCGGTGGACTTGCGTCTTGATACCTTCTCTTCTGCTCCTTCTTTGAGTTCGACAGACTTCGGATATGGAATCTCTATACCTTCTGAATCAAACTTCTCATCTATGTTCTTTAGAAGCCAGTCGCGTGCGACAAATTCGTCGGAATAATCTTCGACCCATCCATACATTCTGAAAGTCTTAGCATAATCACCTAATTCGATTAGTAGCACTCTTGGTTCGGGTTTGGATAGAACGAAAGGACATTCTCTCATCAGTTTCAAAATCGTGTACTTAACGTGGTCGATGTCCTCATCATAACCTACACCGATATCTTGTACTAGAGAAATTCTGCGTCCAACTCCGTCGCCTCCTCCTCTTGCGTGGTTTATTACCGTGGAGTTAACTAGGCTGTTATTTGGAATTACCACTAGGTTTTCTTCGTGCGTCAAAATCTTCGTGGAAAGTATGCCTACAGATGCTACCGATCCTACGAAACCTTCTACTTCGATTCTATCTCCTACCTCGAAAGGCTGGTCCAGAGCCAGCATAAATGAATTTACTATGTTACCAAGAGTCTGCTGCATAGCAAGGCCGATTATCAACGAAAACACTGCTAAAGAAGCAAGTAATCCAAATAGTTCAATTCCTAGTTCTGAGAATGCAAGATAGAGACCTCCCATCCAGACAGCAGCACGCAGAATGAATATTACCAGCGAGTTACTACCCGATACGGTAACGCTCGATGGGTCGGTGAATCTGTCCATCAATTCCGGAATCATAACCTTGAGTCCAACGCTAAGCAGCGATACAGATAGGATAATGTAAATCGCTTGAATCAAAGGTATGAAGGTAAATGCAAAGTCAGAATCTTCTCCCATTATCCAGTTCATTGAGAGGTGAAAACCAGCTACCGATACAAAGAAGTAGACTCTTTTGGAGACTGGAGCGAATAACTTGTCATCCCAGTCGAATTTGGTTTGTTTTACAACGTCGAGTATGACTTTCTTTAACACCAATCTCGTGATTCCAAGAGCAATTAGTGTCAATGTGACACCAATACCCCATTTAGCCCATATATTCAGTTCGTTGATTGTATCAAGGGTCTCCTGAACCTGTGACATGGCTCGCCGTGGAGGTATCAATCATGAAAGGTTTACCTATCATGAAAGGTACTAGAGCGGTTGGGTTCAATTCACAATGATTACAGGGGTATGTTGGGAAGGGACACCCTTCGTTGTGTTTAAGTAGTACGGCGTGTAAATATTGTTTGTGATGGTAACATCCCGACCCTGATAGATCTGCAATTGTTGGTAACGCCGAAAGGCTAGCAAACCAACCGAAGAGTATAGGAAAAATCAGGAGTTAGGAAATATGGTTAGGCACATAAAAAGGATACACAATGGCAAAGACCGCCACACAGGAAGAAAACTTCCTAAGCGTTCTGAAGCAAAAAAGATTGTAAAAACGAGGTCTGTCGGTAGCGGGCGCGGATTTGTCCCTATAATGAGGGCAAAGCGACCTACACAGCAGCGCTGTGATTGCACCCCTGAACAACAGGAGGCAGTAAACAGAAACCTCTACGCTGAACTGCGTAACATAGTACCCCTCGGTACATGGAACGTCATCACAGGCGTTTGGGAAAGAAAGCACGTGGTAATTCCTGGCAAATTTGCCAGGAAACACAGTAAGCACATGCACCACTTCCGACCTTACGCTAGTGAGCGCAGTCGTCGATAAGACAAGACCACCAGTTTAGGTGGGTCATTTGGCGAGCACAGGGCCTCGGCCCTGTGTTCGCCTCCAAAATTCCCACGGTTTATATTACCCCTCAGGTATGTTTTCAACACAGCCAAGGAGTACAAGNTNTTAGGCGTAATTTCTGATTTTATTCCTAGTTTTGAAAGAAATATTCTGAATAAAAGCGGAACAAACGTAATAGTAGCAGGTGANATGAATGTCAGACAAGATTGATGAGGCTCTTAACGAGTTAGATAATTTGATGGAAGAAGTGAACAGTATGAGATACGAAAATGGATATGAGGATACAGAGCATGAAGGAACAGGNGTCTTTTCGGNCGCTGCATCGGANGAATTTAGATTTCCNAACAAGGATGGAACTAGAAATGATGAAATTGATTCATCAGTAAGCACATCAGGAAACTCAAAGTTCTCAGTCACCACTCCAATCGGCAACTTCGAAGTCGATTTAGAGGAATTTGAACTGGCAAGAGCAAGGGCCAAGAGTGTTGTAAGCCCACCCCAGTATTCCAAAGCTCGTGAAATGACACGAGAATTCATCGGTGGTGAGGACAAAATGGATTTCAGATACTGGTCAAACAATCTTGGTTCACTGATTAAATTACACCTCGATTCGATGTATGATGAAGCGGACCTCGTAAAAGAGTTCGATCTCGAGGGCAAACTAGAGACTCAAGCAACATATGCAAATTTGCAATTAGGTGATAGTGGTTCCAAGAGATTTATGCAGCACGGTTATCGATTTTACGAGCGTGATGGTGAGCGCTTTGTTGTCATTGCATCAAAAGACCAAGACGGTGACCAACGTTTGGTTTTCATCACAACAGAGGAAGGGCGTGCTTTAGAACTGATAGATGAATTGGAGGATGACTTTTATGCTAACGGTCCATTGAACGGAGCATTCTTTGATATTGATTACAATTTCATGAAGCGTAGTGAAATGGTTGACGAATTGCTTGCTTGGAATCCAAAGATAAGAAACCAGTTGCAAAAGGATGTCCTAGACTTCCTGAAACTGATGCCAATCCTATACGAAAGGGGATTACCTAATTCCAGAGGTATTATCCTTTCAGGTCCACCAGGTACTGGTAAAACGATGTATGCCAAATCAATTGCAGCCGAAGCAGCGACTACAACAATCCTGATTTCAGCGGAGATGATTCGACAAAGACACGATATCAAATCGGCATTCAAATTAGCTAGGCGTCTTGCACCAACCCTGATTATAATTGAGGACATAGACACTGCAGGAACAGTTAGTAGGAAGTTTACAGATCACCCGATTTTGGGTGAATATCTCCAATCGATGGATGGAATGGACCCTAACAATGGAATCTTGGTTCTCGCAACCACCAATCATACAGAAAACATAGACCCTGCTATTTCTGACCGACCTGGCCGTTTTGACCGCATTATTGAGGTCCCAATGCCCGATAAATCTCAGCGCAAAGAAATTATCCAAAACCTCATTCGAAATATGCCTTCAAAGATGACTAGAAATGATGCAATAGAAAGAATTGCATCAAAGTCTTCTGGTCTATCCGGTGCTTGGATTCGTGAGGTTGTTCAGACCGCTTTTATTGAGGCAATTTCAAATGGACGTGAAGAAATAGAAGTCTCTGATATGGAGTTTGGTCTCAAGGATGTGCTTGAGAGGAGAGGAATGGCCTACAAGCCAACTCCCAGACTTGGAGATTCGGGGAATGTAAACTCCGAAGTTTCCGTAATGTGATTGTGCGATTGTTGTCAAATATGCAAGGTAGATAAACCGTTATTCTGGTTACGAAATTCCGTTCTTGCCGATCACACTTCGACAACATGAAAGATGTCATGTTTGCTATGACCCCCAGGTTCAACTAGGCGGAAATAGCCTTCTTCTACCATCTCATCAAATATTTGCACGTATGAGTTTTTGTCGTCAATGACATCGGTAATGAAGTCGATTCTTTGAATTGTACTGATATCCTTTCTTTTCAAGCGTCTATTTTGTGGGTACCTTTGTTCATATGCCCTAGATTTTTGGCGGAGGAAGATTTCTACACTCTTCAAAAATCTCTCGCGCAATTCATCAGCTTCAACAGTAGCCTGCTTGCTTGCTTCCTGGGCGAGAAACGCCTCGCCTACTTCATCGCAAATTTCATCCATCCTTATCTCTAAGTCTATATCACCAACAGGGAAGGTTTGGAATCTCATTCGGTATGTCAGATCGACCTTTAAACGAAAATCCTCTTTCTCGATATCGAGTTGATTTTCAGTAATCCAGTACTCGTAATTGGTTTCAATAATTGACTCATAAATCTCGATTTGTTCTTCTAGTTCATCCATAAGCACATCACCTGTCAGGGGGGAATCTGTCTGCTAGCAGGACGGTGTATCAACATATCTACAAAAACGGCATCAACGTCCAAAAAATGCAGCATTTTCATAAGTGTTCAGTGAAACTTTATTCTTTCATAGAGACGCATGTTTAGGTTTGTTCAAATTTTGTTTCTTTATCGAATAACGTTCATTATTTCTCCTAAACGGCTGTAAATCGGAGGTGTTCTAATGCTATTTATCCTGATTTCTGCCGGAGGTTAGTTTATTTACCGTCTTTTTAACTTAAACTGAAATGACTAAACCACTGCGGGAAGTAATTCAGGGCAGCGCTACCCTGTTGAAGATCGCCGAAAAACCTCTCGGAATCGGTCTCTCAATAGGGTTAGCAGTCGGATATGCGAATTCCGTAATTCTGGGCATACCGTTGTGGTTCTCTCTATCAGGTGGGGCAATTTTGGGGTTGGGTGTCTGCCTAATCGCCGCACCTGGAATGAAGACTGAATTACGTGCCCGTAGAGAAGCGGAAGCCCTTAGGAAAGCCGCACTTAGAGCAAAAGCTCGAACTGCTAGTGCATTTACTGCCTTTGAATAGTCAATGCTTAAACAATGGTTCTGTTGGGTCTTGTTCTGCAATAATTTGGTTTTTTTTCTGCCCGAGTTCTTCAATTTGTTTTTGAAGTACGTNAATTGCATTAGTTTCTGGAACATTAGGCAATTCCATGCTTAGCAGAGTTAATCAATCCAGTGCCGANATCAGAGGGACTTGATTGCCTCATCGTGATGGTTCAGCAGGTTTCGCAACTTTACCTTCATTGAAGGAGTCATCATGTCGTTATCGACTGACCACTCTTCAGGGTCGAGAATAATATTACGTGCNACTTCATACCCTTTCCACTTTGGTGCTAGCATATTATTTTCTGTTAAATTACCTAGAAGCCAGTTTTTGACTCCGTCATCGTTGCACATAGCAACGTTGTCCGCAGGAACATTAACTCCTGCACTCGAAGCAGCGGTTCTCAGTGCGTCTAACGCAGGGTGGACTATCAAGAATGTATTCTTCATATCCTTACCGTCTAGGACAGCCTGCTCGACAAGAGGGCTGAGTTTCAGATTCTCTTCAAGTGGTGCTGGAGATACGTACTTTCCATTTTCAAGTTTGAATTGGCTCTTCACACGACCTGTAATAGATAGGTAGCCATCAACCATCTTTCCTAAATCGCCAGTTCTGAATCCTCCGTCTTCNGTCATGACTTCAGCGGTGGCTTCTGGCATGTTCCAGTATCCCTGCATGATGTTTGGACCGTATACTATCACTTCGCCTTCATCTGGTCTATCAGGGTCATCCCAAGCATCCTTATCGATTTCTACACGAACTCCATTTGCTGGCATACCAACGGTATTTAGTCGTGACATGCCTTTACCCATCCATCCATTTGCAGCGACAAGTGGGCTGGTTTCAGTTAGGCCATATCCTTCATAGCAGTTGAATCCGACCTTTTGGATGAATGCAGCAACATCAGGGGACAAAGCTGCAGCACCGGAAAGACAGAATCTGATATTTCCACCAAATCGTGCACGAACCTTTGACCAGACAAGTTTGTCCCATTTCTTGTCCCAGAATCCTGTAGGTGTTACAGCATCACACTGAACTCCAGCATCTGCAATNCTCTTTTCAGCAGATTTCTGAGCCTTGCCTACGAAGAATTTTTTCAGACCTGTTGCGCTCTCGAATTGGCTGTTAACACGATCGTAGAACTTATTCCAAACACGAGGAACAGCTAATAGTGCAGCNGGTTTGATTTCGATACACTCATCAGCAATCTTGGTAAGGTCNGAAATCAGGTTTATGTGAACTCCCATTCTGATCATCCAGTGCAAGTCGAAGGTAGAACCGAAGGAGTGAGCCCATGGCAAGAACGCAGCGTTCTTGTCACCAGGGTACAACTCGAATACGCCTTGTACACATAGAACATTAGACAATGTGTTCCAATTGGATAGCATTACACCTTTAGGATTTCCAGTTGTTCCAGATGTGTAAATCAGAGTGGATAGTGCGCTCGGGTCATCGGCGATTTCTTCCAAATCATGACTGCCTCTTCCCGCGGCAACGAAATCGGTCCAGGAGCGAACCTCGACTCCTTCAGGTGGTAGTTTGTTAGCAGGTTCATCACCAATTAGAATCACACCAGATGCAGGCCAACCGTCAGCCGGCAGGGCATCGCACAGTTTGTCTAGAACTTCGGTATTTGCTACGGCTACGACCTTTGGAGTAGCGTCTCCGATGATGTAAGCCCAATCTTTGCCGTGTTGGTGAGTGTACATTGCAGTGTATGCGGCACCCAATGCGTTCGCTCCGTAGGATAATGCTGCCCACTGGAACGAATTGTCAAGGATTATTGCAACTCTATCGCCTTTTTCGACTCCTATGTCTCTTAATCCCTTTCCTACAGCGGTCGCAAGATCGCCAAATTCGTTGTAAGTGAGGTGCATTCTATCCATCCCGGGTTCGGGAATAAATCCGATGCAGGGTTTGTCTCCAAATCTGTCCTGACTGACCATCAACATTTGGTATAATGTTCGTGGGTCGTCGCCTTCTGGTTTTACCCATTGTCTGTCAGATGGTTGTCTTGGCCAAGCCATTTCTTTCTGTGCCATGGCTTGGACAGACTAGGTATGTATTATGAAGTCTCTCCCAGTAAAACCCGTCTTACATTTGCACGCCAATCGGCTCCATCATTACGATTAGCTAGGGGTGATGCAGGCGAGGGGTGCCAGCAGGTTGTCACCTCAATGTCAAGGCCCTCTAAGGCGAGCAATGCCCTTTTTTCAGCATATTTTCCCACTCCGATAACTCGTTTGATACCCAATTCTAAAACTACTTCCTTGAGGTGATTATCGCATGCTTTTAGGAGTTCTTTAACGGCATTTCCGCTTATTTTATCGGGAGTTATGTTCTTGCCGGTTTCCCCTAACAAAAGCAAAGGACAGTGATTGACCAAGAATACGTTCTTGTGAATGTTTTCCGGAGGCCCCCAGATTTCTTCCAACAAACCCCATAGGCGAGTTCCACTAATCTCCTGTCGTTCAAATTCTAAACCTTCTACTGGTCGTTTGGGGTGTCTTCCCACAGGGTCATGAAATTCACCGGTTATGTTGAGGAATTCTTTTGCAATTTTGGTTGCTCCAAATGGTACACCACACTGGGCCATTCCATAAGGCCCGGGATTCATTCCTAGGAGAAGTGTCCTAGCACCCAAACCAGAATACTGTTTGAGATATGATTCATGGTACTCCCATGCATAATTCAGGGGATTTGTAACATAAGCAAGACTTGTTTGATTAAGAATTGATTTTGTCAGAGAATCGCACTTTTTGGACAATTTTCTGGCTGATTCGATTACTCCCATGACTTGGTTTGCTTGGATTATATCCAAAAACCACTCGCTTGAAACGGTGTAGTTTACAACACCTACTTTTCAGTACGAATACACACATATACTCATATACACAAGTTTCGCGTAGTAATTTTATGAGCGCAAAAGTTGGCATTGACGATATGGCTCTTCATTTCCCTAGATTGTATATGGATATGGAAGACTTCGCAGAGATGCGAGGGGCCGATTACGGTAAGCTAAACAAGGGACTTGGGCTCGCTGCAATGGCTATTCCTGACGTTCATGAAGATACTGCTACTATGGGAGCGAACGCAGTTTGCAGATTAATAGACAGAAACGGAATCGATCCACGAAAAATAGGTCGTATATACCTGGGTACAGAATCAGCACTAGATGGCGCTAAGCCAACTGCCACTTACATTGTGGATATGCTAACTCACAGATACGGAGAGCGCTTCGGAGAAGACTGCTTCAGGGGATGTGACGTAGTGGACATGACATTCGCATGTATTGGAGCAGTTGACGCTTTGCACAATACCTTGGACTGGGTTGCAAGAGGCGGCGAGGAGGAGGACAGAATGGGCATTGTTGTATTTTCTGACAATGCAAAATATGACTTGGAATCCTCTGGAGAATACACACAAGGAGCAGGTGGAGGAGCACTTTTGGTCCGCCACAACCCTAGGTTAATCGTTGTGCCAGACCGATGGGGAGTCTCCACAACACCTGTTCACGACTTCTTCAAACCAAGGAGAGAAGTGTCTATTCAAAGCGTGATCAATCACGTTCTCCAACTAGCAGCAGAGGCAGGAGCGACTATCAGAGACGGAATGGCTGAAGCGATGATAAAGCATCTTCCCGAGTCAACAGTTCGTCGATTAGGAATATTCGCTCACGGCGAAGAAAACGTGAAAGTTCACCGTGACGAACCGGTATTCGATGGCCAATTCTCAAACAGGTGTTATCGCGAGGCGGTTAAGCAGGCATTCACACACTTCAGTGAGAAAGCAATTTCACAGGACAGATTCAATCCAGAAACAGATGAAGTCTTAACCGAACAATGGGCTAGAATCATAATGCATCTGCCCTATGCCTTCCAGGCAAAGCGTATGTTCCCTGACGTATTCCGTCACGATAGACAGCACCTAGAATCCTGGCAACACGTGGAAAAAGAAATCGGTGCGGTTCCAGAAGAAAGTGAATTTGACACAATCGAAGAATGGGAGAAGGCAATGGACGGATATCGTCGTTCAATCTCGAAAACTGAATCATTCAAACAATTCGTAGAGGACAGAATCGAAAAAGGTCAAAGGGCATCATCTCTTATTGGAAACCAATACACTGGTTCCATTTTCCTAGCTTTAATGTCAACCTTTGAAGCAGACTATGAAGAAAATGCGAATTTGGATAATGTCACATTTGGTTTGTGTGGCTATGGTTCTGGGGCTAAAGCGAAGGTGTTTGAAGCTGAAGTTCAGCCATCATGGAGGCAAATAGCAAGTCGTTGGAACTTATTTGAGAGACTTGAGGGTAGAATTGCAATCGATCGTGTGACTTATGAAGCGTTGCACAAGGGTCTTGCAAAAGAATCTATTATCACTCCAAAAGACGAATTCGCTCTAGTCGAAGTCGGTGATGAAGGCGTAGAAGAAGGAATGCGAACCTACGCTTGGGTTGGCGAATAATCGGTCAGAATCTCCTTGATATCGANGATTTCAGGAATTTTTATTCCTGCTTTCTTAAACCAATCCTCCACGTTTTCTATCGGTCGCTTTTTGGAAATAGACTTCACCCTTGCACCGATAAGATTCCACGCACCTTTCGCGGAAATACCAGGTATCGCTGCTAATTGCTTTTCAGTTGCTTTTCTCCAATCAATACCAGTTTCAACTCCTGTTATCGACCTCGCCCCATGACCAGTGACCATGATGTTGCTGTAGGTTTCTAGCGGAGCCAGGTAGTTCATGCCGATAAGAATTGGATAGGCACCAATTTGTCTTCCGAAGGTAATNCCTGCCTTGCCGTGAATTTCACTTGAGCGGGCCTCTGGCTGTAGGTGCCTTGCAAGTCTTGTACGACCTTCGTGAGATTCCCACCAAACATCGTTTAGAATTGTTCCTGTGGGTAGCATTTCTTCAAGCAAAGGCCCGTCAAACTCATTTCTTACCGTTGTCTTGAANGACTTGAAATCTTCTTCATTGACCTCTTGGAAACCGTCTCCCTCAACCTGGCGGATGTTAACTCTCCGAATCATATAGCCCTCTGCTTTGAGTTCTTTCAGTAATTCCAAATTCATCTCATAAGTGATGCTTGTTTCTCCTCTCAGTCCCGCAATGAAATTCAATCCGGGCAATAGTTTAGGCAATCCTCTCTCTCCACGTACTTTGCCGTATTTGTTGACCAGCCCGATGGCAGTTTTTAATTGGTCAGAATCACAATTTAGCCAGTTTGATTCATGCACGGCAGGATCTGCTGACTCCAATCCAAATGACANAACAGCACCATCTGATAGTGTCTCAACTAACGTCTTCGTAATTTCCTCGGCCTCTTCAAGGTGTTCGGCGATTATTGAAGGATTTCCGTTATCAGTATGGAGTATTTCCAACCTTTCGTCTTCTCTCAAGCCATGCAATAGTTTTGCTATTGGTTCTGGGTTAGGCACCGGATATTCCATCTCAACAACGCCATCTGCCATGTAGGTGTAGGTGTCTGTCATTCCACCTAGTCTTACATGTTTGACACCCATATCATGGGCGATAGCAACTTCTTGGATTATGTCCTCAGGGTCACGCCAAATCGGAATACCTTTCTTGGGCTCAATGCAAAATTTGCATCCACGTTTGTAGCGTACACACCCTTGGTAGACCTCCACTTCGTAGGTTAGGGGGCCTTGTAAATCTGGATTGCTTGTTACTGCCTTTGATTGTGCACCTGCATGTGCCCATGTAGTCCACTGCTCAGCGTCCCGCTTTTTGTGTCTCCATTCTCCGTTTGAAAGAAAGTGATTCAGCGTCGCATCAGTATCTTTCAGTGCTAAGAAAAGGTTACGTCGCAGTGGTGACCAACCCTGCTGCCGCCAACCTCTGATTGCCCAACCGCCACAGAGTATTGGTAGTTCCCCAGGTGCATTAGAAATGATGTCTTTTGTTTCTCGCAATGAAATTGGAGTTCCTCTGAGGTATTTCCCCGGAACAACCGCTCCTGCTAAAACCACTATCCCAAGTCTATTTTCTAGAGACGGGGCATTAATTCTGTATGAATCGATTGGACAGTATTCGTATTGGATCCCCCTGCTCTCCAATACACCACAAATATACCTCACGTGAAAACCAATGTATGGAGGGACACCAAATGCTGCCGGCTCATCTTCATAACCGTCAATAACGAGCCAGGAGGCATCCTCCGACTCACTCACATTACCACCTCATTCCTTCTTTGGTCGTCGACGCTTTTTCTTTTTCTTGGCGTCTTCTTCCTCTTCAGCAAGAGCCCTCAGTTCTCGTGGTGATTTCCCACCTTTGTCTCCCTTCCTGTCATTACTTTGTGGTTTGGAGATATCGACCTTGATATTACGGCCCATGAAGTCGACTCCATTGAGTTCCTTTACCACTGAATCAGCCTTAGATTCTGGTTGGATTGTCACGAATGCAAACGCTTTCTTTCTTCCTGAGCGGTCAGTAGCCCACTGTACATGGACCTTGTCGCAGTGTTCCTTGAATAGAGAGTTCAAATCATCTTCACTAGCTTTGAATGGCAAATTACCTACATACAACCTGGCCCCTTGTGGCTTTGCACGCTTTTGCTTCTGATCTCTCGGTGCATCTGCGTCTCTGACGCCGATTCTCCTTCCCTTGATTTTTTGTCCGTCCAATTCGGCTATTGCAGCATCTGCCATTGGCTTTGATTCGTAGGTGATGAATCCGAATCCCCTGAGGTTTCCAGCATCATCGCGCATCAATGCAAAGTCGGTGATTTTCCCGTGCTTCTTGAACATATTACGAACTTCATCTTCATCAGCATCTCTAGATAGGCCGCCAATGAATAACCT
Organism: Methanobacteriota archaeon; assembly: GCA_002720115.1. Classification (GTDB taxonomy): domain Archaea; phylum Thermoplasmatota; class Poseidoniia; order Poseidoniales; family Poseidoniaceae; genus MGIIa-K1. The sequence continues at coordinate 74,174 of PBGS01000002.1, read as the reverse complement.
ACAACCAGGTGCTGGTTTTTGTCTTCGACCTCTTCCACCTTGTCCGCCTTCTCCTTCGAATCTGAAGTATGTACGCTCTCTGCCGTCCTCTCTGACATCTTCAAGAATGTAAGTTGCACGTCCTGCGCTTCCTTTTGCGAAGCGTGCTTCAGCTTCAGAGCCCCAGCGTTTGCCTGCTCCGTTGAGTGCTGCTTTTCCGGCCTCGCCACCGAAATCGTCGGCTAGAGCTCGGAATGATCTTTCACCATTTGTTCTGCAAACTACATTCCAATCTCCGTTTTGTTCAGCTTCGTAAGTGTCTCCACAAGAGGGGCATAGGGCCCACAAGACACCGCATTCATCGTCTTCGCGCATGTCAATTCGTATTACATTTCCAGTCTCGATGACCTTAGCCCTAACAATATCTCTGCGTCTGAGACCATCCGCTGTATTGTGCAGGAATCTATCTGTGATTTTCGTTACATGGAATTGTGCGTATTCTTGGTCTGCCATGATAGACCTGTTGGATTTCCCTTCGACGCTGAGAATTTTGATTTCGCCAGATTTCTCGTTAAGTTTTACTACCTCTCCTATAACGGTATCACCGACTTGGACTCTGAGCATTTCGTTGTAGGTATTTACACTAATCTCTCCGTCAATCTCAGTGACCACACCTGTTAACAGGGCAATCAGATTTCCATCTTTTTCTTCTATACCTTTGCCAGGTCTATTCTTATCTGCAGTTCCAACTACAGTTCCGGGAGTTACGATTGTCTCCATATTTTCACGCTCATATTTTGGGATTCACCTTACGGGTGACGGGAAGGGGATGGTTGAGGCGGGGGCTGTTTACTTTTGAACCTCTCTCATCTAGTNAAACGCCAGCATTTAATCTCTGTAGCTCCCATCCTTGAATTGTGATGTNTGTAAGTAGCGGGCATTCTGAATTCACCTTGGAGGATGACATCTCCTTCTGGAAGGTGAGTTGCTGCGGCGCTATGCATCATGTGAACAANCGGTGCAGACTTCAGGGCGGATTCTATGAAAACACGATCTGCACCATGCGTTTGAACCCCCCATGGTGGGTTGGTTATCACGATATCAACCTCTGGTAACTCGACAATTCCGACCCGGCCTTTGATGGTGGGTCCTAGATTGCTACAAAGCGCAGCGGCCTCCTCATCACACTCAACAAATGTAACATCAGCACCCAATAATTGGGCACCATGCCCTAATATCCCGTTACCTGCTCCTAAATCAATAACAGTCTTGCCTTCAAATCCATCGATTGAATCAATCTGTGACAACCAAAGTGCTGCGAGGTCCCCCTCGGTCTGGTATTGTTCCAATTCTACGCTATTACATGGATGGCGTGGTAGTTTGGATAGGGCAATCGCCAGTTGGCGAAGTTTCAAATTAATCACCAACGTTGTTGATTCTGTTGCTGGTTAAGATTTGCCTGCTGCATTTGTTGAACTCGCATTTGCTGCATGTGCACGCGAATAGATTCGGCCTCCATTCTTAGCCTAGCGATTAGTTGTTCACCCGGTTGTTGATTTCCACAAAATCTGCAGAATCTTGTCCCGTCGTTGAGCATTTGTCCGCACTGTACACAGAATGCCATATTTACCCCACCCCTAACTTCTCTTTGAATCCTCGCATTCAACTAACCATTTGCATGAATACTGGCCATGTTTCAAAGTTTTGCGCCAAAGCTCTTTCAGTAATCTCTTCAAGGCGNGGGTCAGTCATCATATCCGATGGATCGACACCTGAATCAAGTAATTCTTGAATCAATTCTCTGAATTCCCTTTCTATGGCAGGAGTGTCATCTACTTCTGGATNACCGGTGGGCAAAGGNACACTGCCATCCGAGGTTTTTGGTGGCTNNTTGTNTTTTTCCTCATTTTGATCAGTGGGCGNAGATTGGCCATCCTCNGTGGTCGGAAGCGCTACTTGTGTAGCTTCCTCTGGAATCATATCAGCGACAAAAGCCTTCTCAAGTTCACTTCCTTCATCTGACTTTGCATCAGATGGCTCTGCGACTGTTTTCNTTTCAACTACAGGTACTTCTACTATTTCTGGTTCAGGTTTCGCTAAGCCTACTCCGAGAATTTCTGCNTGCTGCCTTGCCAATTCAGCAGCCTGTCTCCTGGGCAGTGAAACGAATGCCTTTCCAATCAATGCATGTAGTGGATACGGGAGAAAATATTTCTCAAGCGGAGGTAAACTAGGGTGCCTGAAGCAAAGAATTGTGTGTTTTTCGAATGGCCTTTGGTTAGGTATATCCAATGTGAAGGGAACAGGAACAATCTCTACAGTGCTGCGNAACCATCCTTCTTGTGTTATCAGTTGTTGCATCCATGGTCCCATATCTGCATTTGCGATATTTAGGAATTGAAAGGACGCAGATTTAGGGTCAAAGCCCTGTTGTGCGATTAGTTCGGCTTCCGCTCTTGGGCGGTGAAAGATTCCCATGACCGGCTGACCGTGATCTATCATGTCTCCGTGAAGCTCGAGTAATTTTCTTTCTTTCCGGGGACATAGCAACATAATTTCTAGGCGAGCAGCGTTAACGTCCCAAATTTCCTGCCAGCGTGAATCGGCCTCATCCTTTAACTGTTGGAATGTCATATTCGGAATCATTGCTGTGACGCCCATGCAACCACCGTACCAGCGAGTAGAGGTTGACTATTTGGTGATGTAGGATTCTTGTACAGCAAACTCGGCAAGTAAAATCACACCCCCTGCTGCACCTCTCACAGTATTATGAGAGAGGGCATCAAACCGTATAATGTTACCATCGACCCGAATATTTCCTACAGTCGTTGCCATACCATTNGAGAACCAGAGGTGTTCTTCTCTTGTCGGGGACGAATCGATTATGTTGTTTACAACAATNGGTGATGACGGGAGATTAAGTGTTGGGATNTTCATCAATTTTTGAACNTCCTCNACCGTGGTTTCTCTTGACACTTCGACTCCGCATGAAACAAAGTGGCCATCCTTTTCTGGGACTCTGTTACAGGAAGCGATAACCGGAATATCTGTGCCGAGGAGATAGTTTAATTCAGCAATGAGTTTTTCTTCCTCGCCAGGAATGAATGGATTGACATTTCCAGCAAGGGCTTCTTCATCATACAATAACCTCCATCCAGCGCCTGATAGAGCCTGTCTNGTGTGTATTGTGACGGAAACTAGGCCGAGAGATTTCAACCCAATTATAGGAGTAACAACCGGTACTACCGTGCAGTTTGTGGCACATGCATGTCCATCATAGGATTGCATATCNTCTGGATTCACTTCTGGAATGACTAATGGGATGCCCGCAATTCTTCTGTATGCGCTTGAGTTAGAAAAAACGTGAATACCTCTTGCAACCAAAGATGGTTCAACAATCTCTGCAACCTTGTCGGGNAGGGCGGAAAAAGCGATGTCTACGTCAGGAATATCGCTCATAGAACAAATAAGAATGTCATAATTTGGACGTTGTGACTCCAGTCTCCATTCAATTTCTTCGTACATTAGTCCAACAGATTTAGGCGAGCCCGCAATCGCTACTACAGTGAAAAATGGATGATTGTGAAGCAGTTCTTGAAGGCGCTGACCAACTAGGCCACTGGCTCCCAAAATTGCAACACTAAAGCGGCTACTCATTTCTCCTCATGTGGTGTGGGGAAGATTCTCCTTATGATGAGTTTCCTTGCAATTGAAGTACCATCTTTGATACTTCCCAATTTTGCTTTACCAACTCTTTTTGAATATGTAATTGGAATATACCTTATTGGAATACCCAAATGTGCACAAGAAGTATACATTTCTGCTTCAATTTCAAATCTCATGCTATTCAATTGTAATCGGCTCACTGCTTGCTTACTAAATGCCCAAAATCCAGAACATAAGTCGTTAATTGGCTTACCATGTAATGCCACTGCAATCCATGTCAGCAAGTGATTTCCAATCCAGTTTGTACTTGTCATTGCATTACGCTCTATGCTTCCATTCAATCTATCCCCAATAGAAATTCCATTTTTTGGAACAGATTCAATTATTTTGGTAATTTCTTCTGGATGATAGGTGCCATCACAATCCAACATAACCAGTTTATCGTCATCATATTCCAAGAATTTTTTGAAACCCTGTCGCATTCCTGCGCCCTTGCCTTCTCCCCACTGTTGGATAATTTCACACCCCAGATCTCTTGCAATCTCCATCGTATTGTCTGTCGAACCTCCATCAACTACAACCACTCGGCACGAGTAACCCTTTGCCTTCAATTCCTCCAACGGTATTCTTGAGTAAATGGTTGGCAGTGCACCCTCCTCGTCAAGGGTCGGGAGCATGATGAACAGGTTTGGCACAATAACTGCTAGAAGTGTTACTTGTAGTGTCTTTCCCCATTTTTCATGCAAGATAGATGATTTCAACCCAATGAACACGAATTCCGGTTGTATCAAGAAGAACATCACCTCTTCCTGAAGCGCCTAGTGGGTTTATCCAAAATTCAGTATCGCTCGATATATCGATGGAAAAGCCACCACCTCCTGCATACGAACAAGTATTGTACCATCCAGAACCAGATAATTCTCTTCCGTTGATAGTTGCTGATACATCACCTATGAATTCAGTCATTATGCAGACCTCATATGCAGAACTTTCGTTTACTGGGATGCTATGGCTGCCTTCTGTCAAGTAGAGTTTTTTGTCCCCTAAATTGAATGGATCCCGCTCTCGCAAGCTAGACCACGGATCAACTCTCATATTTTCACCCTCAACAGGCAAGAACTTTGAAATCATCATATCATCCTCTAGAGTGTATAGTGTCGAGCCTCCGCTAGACCACATTTTTTCCCAATGAATTGAGGCTTGGATATACTGCATCATCACACCTTTTGGTGAGGCAATTGCATGAGTGATTCCCAATTCTTGTAGTTTTGAAATGTCGTCATGTATCACTGCGGTAGTGGCAATATTCTGAATAGAGTGTTTTTGATTTAGTATTCCTAGGGTGGGTACAGCGGTTACTCCTATGTGTTCGGGAATAGAATAAATGTGGCCCCAATGTTCATTTTCAGCGTAAACAATCGACCCTTCTGGGAGGTTGCCTAGTGAATTGATTAGCGCCTCATCCCCGTCAGAAATCACATGTAATTCGTCGTGATGTGCCAACTCTGAAAGGGCACTGCTCGCAAATCCGCAAATAATTAGCGTAACTATCATGATTGCCCGTCCACCATCAGAAGACGAACCACCGTCTAATTTTGCTAATCTCATTCCAACCAAACCAGCTAGTGGAATGTGGAATGCATGCATACTCATTGAATATAAGGCGTAAGACATTATGGATAGTATAGTCACCCCGGTAAGGCCTTCAAAGAGGTGTATGGCTGATAGTACCCAATTCAATGTGAACCAAAGTGCGAATACCATCGCCTTGCTATCACTGCGTAGAGTCCATGCTGACCATATTCCTAGAGGAAGTAATAGCCCTGCATATATTGCCATTGGAGCACCTCCTTGCCACCCATACTCTGCGAATACAGCATCGCCATCAAATGCGGGTGACACGGCAACTAAAACAAGAAGTATTGTGGTGCACAGAATTGCTAATTGAAAACTGTCGGTTATGGTGAAATCTTTTCCTTTCGATATGATTAGTTGGGCGATTATTAATGTGCTAAGATAAATTAATCCTGTTGGATGAATCATAGCCACAAACATTGCTGTAATTACAACCAAATCCCATCTTATCTTCTCTCCATACATTAGCAATAGCACGATTATTCCTAATTGGCTTGCAACGGTTGGGTAGCCGGAGTCTAGGTTCTTCGCAAATAATGCAGGAGCAAGCAACATAGCCATTATAGTCCAATGTCCACAACCAATTTTTTCCCCGACAGCGGCTATTCCCAATAGGAGAGCGAAGAAACACATCGTTCCCAAAATGAAAACGCTACTGCTCGGAGAGCCACCTAGCCATGCTGCAAATGTTGGGAATGCGGGAGGATATATCCATTCGCCAATTGACGGTTCGCTGAGGATAAAACCACCCGACTTGGTCACTGCATCGGTAAGGGATGCGAATCCAATCCAATCTACACCCATCGGTCTTGAGTAGGTAAGGGGTGTTAACGCAATGAAGCAAGCAATAACCGTAAAAATCCAAAACCATGGGCTGCGTTCTATTTTGGCCAATGTTTGCTCAGATTCTACTTCAGTTCTTATCGCTAGCATCGCTAGAATATTTACTGATATAATCAGATATGTCAAGGCTTCAAGTGTCCATTCGAGAATAAATGAAATCCCTGAAAGTCCGAGGCAAATAAGTAACCCTATTGCAGGACTGAGCATTAGATGTCTTTTCCAGTCACCTTCCAAATCCATGCGACGTGCGACAGCAAAGCCTGGGAGAATTGCAACCTCCAAGCCAATTGCCATGAGCATTGGTTTTGTATCTACAATTCAAATCTATTTGCGAACAGTGATGAATTAGAGCCATTTGGATTGACATATGGCAGAAGTCATTATTCTACCCGATGAATATTGGGTATTCGATTTCACAAAGGGCCCGCAGGAGGATTTTGAGTGCCCTTTTGCATATCAAATTGGAAGATATGACGAGGTTAGACCCGGTATGTATACGCACGAATTATTTGGAGGAGACAGAGATCTACACGTCGGCATAGATATCGGTGCCCCCGTAGGTGAGCCAGTGCATGCGTTTTCACCAGGAGTTGTTTTTTCGATGGGCATTAACCCTGAAGATGGCTCCTACGGTCCAACAATAATAATTCAACACGAGATAAATGGTAAACCGATTTGGGCATTATATGGGCATCTATCTATGGAATCGCTAGAGATGGTAGAACAAGGTATGGCTGTGGAAGAAGGCCAGATCATAGGGACAGTCGGCGACAAAGCAGTAAATGGCGGATGGCCCCCTCATCTCCATTTTCAATTATCTTGGGAAGCTCCGGAGTGTAATGATATGCCGGGAGTTGTAGCAAGAAGGGATAGAGATTGGGCCCTTGAAAAATATCCAGATCCAAGAATGGTACTAGGACCGTTGTACTAGTCAATTTGAGATAAGAATTCTTTCAGCGAGATAATCGGTTCAATCGCTGAGGGGTTTTTGCCATGAAGTAATCCCAGGGCAATTGTTAGCCAATCGGTCATTATACAGATGTGAAGTAGGCTTTCAAGCAAACTCTCTCCATCTCCATGTATTTTCCAGGCCAAATCTGTAGGACAATTTGATACGAACCAATCCATTCTGTGACGTACACGTGGGTGGATGCCATCCCAGGATAAAATCATCAGCGCTTGTTGCTTTGCATCAGGGTCTTGGTCTTCCCCTACACCTCCCCATGCAACTGATTCGTTGTGATTCATCTCCGGAAATGCGCCAATTCTCGCAAATCTTGATGAGTTTTCATTTAGCTGATTTTTGAAACGATTCATGGCTGGCATTAGTTCTTCAGGGCCTAAAATCGCTATTGGGTTTTGCATCAAGTTAAGTGCAAGACTTGCAACATCGCCTTCGGGATGTTCTATGATATCATTGTCATCTACAGCATCTTGCAGTCTACGTAAGGATTCTTCAGATATCTCGGTTTGTAAAATTCCGATTTCGACCAATAAAGACAATTGTCTGGAGAATATATGTCCAAATGCGGATCTTGGAGGTTGTCCGGATGGACAAGAAATTAGGTGCACTTTATCAGATAATTCGCACATTCCAGCGAGTTCACCACCGCTAGATATCACCACCATTGTTGCACCTTGCTGTATAGCTTGATTGCAAGCTTCCAGTGTTTCCTCTGTATTACCTGAATATGAAGTTGCTAAAATTAACCAATCAGGAGTCCACCAGTTTGGCAAATCATATCCTCGGTGACACCTAATTGGGATTGAACCGGCATCATCACTTAGTGCTGACAAGAAATCTCCACCTGCTGCTGAACCACCCATTCCAAGGCACAGTACACCGCTCCATCCTGTATCTAGTTCGTCCAACCAAGGTAATAATTCTCGATTTACCAATTCCCTACCATTTCTGATATCATCTACAAAAGAGCGAGTAAAACCGATCATGTCTTCCTTGTCCAAGGCGGCTGCCAAGCGAATTATGCCTTCCTCCATATCACTCACTATCCATTCCCAGTCTGGGTAGACTTATCCATTCACCATCAATCCTTGCCAACAAAAGCTTCCTTCCGGGCTTATGTTCGAATGGTAATCGCACCGCCGTCATTTTCCAGTCATTTGGGTCTAAGAATTCTGCAACAGAGGAGTCTTCGTTAATCGATTCGACGTAAATGAATTCGTTTAATCTCGCTACAACATTTGCATTTTCTAAATCTCTCCAAGTAGCTCCTGTACGCTCCCGTCTCTCGACTTTCTCAAGTATCGCACCTTCACCAGTCCATGTCGAAGGCCTCCATAGTTCGCCACGCCATTTGATTACATCCCCTAACTCGTATCCAGGTTTACGGTATAGCAAAGTCAGTCTCGTAAGGTCTACGCCGTCCTTTCTTCCTACAACCGATGTGGTGGTGGTTATCTGACCTCCATGTTGCGTAATCAAATGTCTGCCCCAGGCTCTCGCTAATGCTTTCGACCCTAATACTACATCGTAGCCCCCAGTGACCGGACCTTCTTTTGTAATGAAGAACATGGGGTCTTCAGGCATTTCTTTCATTACGTCGTCAAGAGTCAATCTAAGAACACTAAATTCCTCTTCTGACAATCGCCGAGCGCTAGATCGTAATTGCACGGTAGCCTCAAAATAATTACCCGCTCTTCTGGTGCAAGTAAGACAAACGCCATTTGACATTCTTGCACGCATTGTGTGGTTTTCAGTGTAGAGTAAATTGTCAATAACTCCCTCAATTTCTAAGTGAATCAATGTGTGTCTTCCATCCACTTCTTGGGCCATCAAGCCCAATTCAAGATCTTCAATATCATGATGAAATTCCACGTTTCTTTGCACTAACTCGTGCCACAAGTCATCATCATCTACATCTGTCCACTTGCCCTGAAAGTCCACAATTCCGCAACGTGCGCATTTAGTCCAAGGAACATTTTTTGGGACTTTTGCTAATGTCACCCTGTCTCTTGTACATTTTTCACACATCCTATCAGTAAACAATGGCGGGCCCGCTCCGCAGATTAAGCAGAATTCCCCACCAAGGTCCATTCTATCACCAAGTTTAGTCAGATGCATCACTCAACACTTCAGGATTGACTGAAATCTCTACAGCAACATCTTCATCTTCGGAGTTCTCTGTGGAATCTATCTCTAAAATCCTCTCCAAGGCGGCTATTTTTCGCTCTAGTTTGTTGGACCTAGAGAATACAGTCCAAGTCCAAAGAGCAATCGCTCCTATCATTCCAAGATAGGCAAGGGTGAGATATGACATGTCGTTCATTTATTCACCTCATCGTAGTGTGCTTGTATCGACTCAAGCCGCATCTCTAATTTGGCTAGTCGCATTCCCGATATAATATAACCAGTAATTATTGTTAGAAAAGACAATGCTCCACAATACAATACTATTCGCATGTCCCAATCAATTGTACCCTTCGATGTAGCCATCACAGGACCAGGATGCCTTATCTGCCACAATCTAGTAGATATGTAAGTAAAGGGGACTAAAATAAATCCATACATTCCAAAAGTACAGAATGTGTCTCTCGTCTCTACCCCGTCTGGTTGAGATCTCCTTCCCAGCACAATGAACAATGATAGTAGAGTTAACATTGCGAACGTGTTTAGCCGCACGTCGGTCCAATCCCAAGGAACTCCCCATTCAGCCGAACCCCAAATACAACCCGACCATATAACCATCAAACCGGTTGCAAGAGCTGCTTCGCTACTAGCGACGTGTAGTCGCCATGCCCAATCTCTTCTTTTGAAAAACCAAACGGTTGAACCTAAAAATAGCATGGAATATGCTACCATAGAAGCCCAAGCGCTTGGAACATGCCAGTAAAATATTCGCTGTGATTCTGGCGAGGAAAACGCTACATTGGATACCGATGGAACCCATAGTAAGGCAAGAACCAGAGTAAAACCGGCTCCGCAGAGGCCGAGTAGCATGATGACCTCACCTCTGACGTTCATAGCAATCCCACGGAGTATGTTTATTCAATGTTCATGTTGTTAGAGTGTCAACCACAAGAGCCCATGGGAGAATCAACACAGGTGTCAGCAGCCTAATCATTACAGCATTTGGGCGAGAAAGTTTCAATGTAGACTGTGTTATCAAGGCGATACAGGCCTCGGTAATTACACCCAATAAGCCGCCTGCGAGTATTGCAATCCCATCGAGATTATTGGTAACAACAGATGCTGCAAAAGTAAGCAATAGGTACAAGATAAACGAATGGAAAATCGAATTAGGAAGAATTTTTGATTTGGTACTCCACCATGCGTGCGAGCGATTTTCCATTAGCAATTTGTTAATCGGATTGCCACACAGTCCTGCTGCTAAAGCAGGAGCCATAATGAATCCCATTTCCTCTTTTCCCTCTAGATTTAGAGGATTGAAGAGTGCAATTAAAGCTCCAAGAGTGAGTAAACCAGCAATTCCATTATTTGCTAGACCGCATAGGGTCCTCAGGTTAAGCCTGTGTCCGATTAGAGTTGTCCTCTCAGATGTAGTAACCAAGCGTTCAAATTTACCCTCTAGAGTTGAATTCTTTTTTTCTTCGAAAGGAAATTTCACGATTCTGTCTGCGGAATTTATGATTTTAGAATCGTGACTCGCCATCAAAATTGCGTGCCCACCTGCTGCTAGGTTTCTTATTGTCTTGACAAGTTCATTCTTTGATTCGTCATCTAAGCCACTGTCAGCCTCATCTAGTAAAACAGCAACTGGTTCGCTGGATATCATGGCCGGGATTAATCCACTTAACAGGGCGACTTTCCTCCTCTGACCTCCAGATAACATCGCTATTCTGTCGTGTATTCTGTGATCTAATCCCCATAATTTCAACAATGGTGCGACATCAAAATTGAAACCGGCGGCATCCTGTATTCTCTCGCCTACCAACTCATCACCCATCACGCAGTCTTCTTGCAGACAGAGACCAAAATTTGTGCGACCACGTCTGCCTTCAGAATCACGTATCAATTGCCCAGAAATCGTAGATGAGCCATTTTCAAGTGGAATTAGCCCAGCAGCGGTTTCAATTACTGTAGATTTCCCGCATCCATTCTCTCCTGAAAGACAGACGACTTCACCGCTGTCAATCGATATTGACCACTTGTCCAATACCCTAGTACGACCGCGAAGGACGGTGACATCTGACAAGTCAATTACGCCCATTATCGCAAGCGAGGAACCGCAGTGCCTTCAAGCCGACCCCTCCTCCGCTCGTACATGCAGGAGATATTGTTCGCACTTTGGGTTGTGGCAATTATCGCCCCATTAGCCTGGTCATGGTATCATAAAGCATCCATTGCAATGGCCATGACGCTGTCTCTTTTATTCGGCTACATTGTCCAAATGATGTGGGGTTTCATACTCGGAATTGGTACGATTGGGTGGTACGAACTAAACCTGAGAGTTGTCATGGTTCCTGCGCTGGTAGAAAATGGCCACTTCCATACACTGATTACGAGCGGATTTATGCATTCCTGGAATACGCCTCTCCACGTTCTAGGGAATATCATAATTATAGCACTGGTTGGTATACCTCTGGAGGACAGGTTGGGGAGAGGAAAATGGTTAATCTCCTACTTCGTAGGCCTTGTTGGTGGTTCAGTAGCATGGACATTAGCAAATGGAGGTTCGACCTCTCCTGCTTTGGGAGCCTCAGGAGCAGCATTTGGAATTCTTGGGGCTTATTTGTGTGGTTGGCCTGATGATGAGGTATATTTTCCTATANTTCTAATTAGAAAATGGCCGGTGCAATTCATTGCTCTTTTTTACTTCGGTTTTGAGATTTACAAAGCTTGGCAAGTTTATGGATTGTCACAAGCAAGCCATGTTGCACACATAGCGCACTTTGGTGGATTTATTCTCGCGTACGCAACTCTTCCAATTTTGAAGAAAAATATTGAATGGGAGGGCGAGGTAAAACTTGAAGAAATTACAGATGAAAATCCATTTGTGGGTGTGGACGAGTTAGTGAAAAGGCTTCGTGAGGAAGGCGACGAAAAAGAAACCCGGCAAGCATGGCTGGAGGAAATCGCTGAACGTGCATCTTGTCCAATTTGCGGTGGGCAATTGCGAGTGAAAAAAATGCGAATTCGATGTGTAGACGAATCCTCGCATATTGCTTGGCCTTGAGTCCCGAAGGGACTCGGCTTCACCCAAGGTTCATGTGTGATGTAATCCGCCCGTAGGGCGGGTTGACACCAATGAGAGGAATCAAAGCACTACTTCTCGCTACAGTATTCCTCATAGCGGATATGTCTGTTTTGGCCTCAGCGTCACCTGTGCAAGACGATGTTCCGNGTGAGGAAATCAAAGAAAGAATGCCTTTCCGAGGAGATAGACACGCAACAGAGGATTACGGTTGGTGGTTCGCTTATGGCCCCGACACAAATTTTGATGGCATGGATGACAGGCTAGAAGCTATAATCGGTGGCGCAGAATCCCAGTCTACTACCTCGATAATGGGTATGGACGGAAGAAAAACGGTCGCTGTAGTCGTCGATTATGCTTGGCACCCTGGTGATGAAGAAGTTGACCAATTAGTCACAATCCTAAAACGTCACGGATGGGAACATGAGGGATCATGGTTCCAGATAATGGACTCTCTCGATTCGATAGTGGTCGATCATGTCCCGGTCAGCGCACTCATGGAGATTCATGCAATTGAATCTGTAGTCGTAATAGAGATGCAGAATGTGATGTATCCAACACTTCAAAGCGCTAATCCTGCCACTAGAATCCAACCCTCAGATGTTTATTCAGGAACGGTTTACGATAGAGGTTATGATGGCGAAGGTATAGTAATCGCAGTACTCGATAGCGGAGTCGATAATGAACATCGCTCGCTAAACGACTTCGACGATGAGGATGATGCACCAGATTTAGACGCTAATTCATACGATGATCAGAAGTGGGTCGCAGGCTATGATGCAACGTCTCAAGCTTCAAATCCGGATGGCTCTCAAGACCCTGATGATGGCCAAGGTCACGGAACCCACGTAGCAGGAATCGCTCTAGGCACTGGAGACTCAACTCGCGTCCACATTGGAGCGGCCCCCGGCGCATTCCTTGTAGACGTGAAGGTTCTGACCGATAGTGGAGGAACAAACTCTCAGAACTCCTTGAATGGGATTCAGTGGATGATAAATAACAAAGATACAGACTGGGGCAATGGCGCAAGAGGTATCGATATTGGACAGATGTCATTTGGGTCGATTGGTAACCCTATCAACCAAGATAACGGAGATAATGGAACTGGCGCAGAAGCACGACTTGTTAACAACGCNACATACGATCACGGCATTGCTTGCATAGTAGCCGCAGGTAATGATGGTAGGCAAAGAATCGCATCCCCCGGTAGTGCAGATGGAGCGATAACCATCGGCTCTGCAGATAATGCTGACACTGTGAATAGAACAGACGATTTTATGGCATCTTATTCCAATACAGGCCCTAGAGTAAGCGACAATGATGATGATGACTGGGATGAATTGAAACCAGACATTGTAGCCTTTGGAAGTGGCATATACTCCGCATCAGCAGCGACAGGCGCATCATTCCCCGGGACACCACGACCAGAAGCTGATAATTCCTATGAATCCAAAGACGGCACCTCAATGGCTACACCTTTGGTCTCCGGAGTTGTTGCACTTATGCTTCAAGCAGACAGCGCTTTAACTCCTGTTGAAATCAAAGACATACTAAGAAATTCGAGTGAAAAGAAGGGAAGCCCATCTGAGCCTAGTGTTTCAGACAGATGGAATTCAGATTGGGGATTCGGGTCACTTGATGCTTCATGCGCTGTTGATACGGTACTCAAGCGTACATGTACTCCGCTTACAGGCGGTGGAGGAGGAGATATAATTGTCCCACCTCCCAACGAATCAGATGAAGGAGTTATTTTCGACAATCCCACAAATGGAACTTGGCTGCTGACTGGGGATATGATGAAAATAGAGGGTCGGCTAATCTCTGGAACGGGTCCATGGAACAGCGTTAAAGTTAGATTTACACAATATTATGAAGAGAAAGACGAAGAAATCTTGATGGATTGGCAGGAAGCTGTTTTGGAAAACCAATCATGGTCATTTAGCGACTTGATACCCGATAGTTGGTATGACGTTGAAGAGACCGCAGTAATAATCGAAGTTCAAGCCATAGGTAATGGAGACTTAGTCTCGAATTCAGCCCATTGGGTCCGAATCGGCAAAATGTCTGCAGCATTTGGGTCACCATCCTCCGGCTCGACACTTTCAGACACTGTTTCGTTTAGTGGAACCGCACAAGGTATAGAGCCTAGCGAACTAATCTTCAGGGTTGATTCCGGCGAATGGGAAACCGCTTACACGTTTGACGAAGAAGACTATGAAGTCCAAGATTGGTCGTTCACTTGGGATTCTACCGAGGTAGATGATGGCTCACACAAAATTTCAATTCGCCTTGTTAACAAGAGTGGTGTAGAATCCGACATCGTTCGAAGAACGTTTACCATAGACAATATGCCAGCAGCCCCAGAGTTACGTTTCCAAGGCACCGTACAAATTTATGACCAAGATTTACCTGCAAGCAAGGCCATTGCTGGTACTATATTAGAAATCCACTTCAGTGTAGTTAACACCGGAGACTTAGATGCCACAGATTTACATTTGAAACTTGACGCACCGGGCAGCGAATCCAACACTTATCCAAGCGAGGGTAAAATTCCAAGACTAGAGCAAGGAGAGACAATATCAGTAATACTTTGGTGGTGGGCTACTGAACCTGGAATGCACGATGTTACAATTCAAATCGACCCAAATGGTGTGATGAATGATGACCAATCAGACAACGATTATACTTTCCAATTTGAGATTGAAGAAAGGCCGCTAGAGCCGACATTACGCTTCCTGACAAGTGCGGTTAGTACCGACAAGAACATACCTCAACCTTACGCTGCTGATGGGCAAAATGCGTATATCATCCGAGTTCGAGTTGACAACCTAGGTCGAACCGACGCAACNCAAATAAGAATGACACTGGAAACCTGGTCAGAAGACGGTACACCAAAAGGATGGGTTGAGACAGGTAGCAAGGTAATATCNGTTATTTCNGGTTCNGAAACTTCATCGGGCAGCGCAGTTGAAAGATTCACGTATACACCTGATTCAATAGGAATTGTCGAACACAGGGTCCTAATAGATGGTAATGGAGTAGATGTAGAACATTCAGAACTCCGTTTCACAGTCGTAGTTGATGAGTACNNAGTTGGTTCCAAGACAGGTTTGACTCTGTCCGACGGTGAAGCCGTTATAGGATTTGCAGGAATTCCCGAAGGGGTTGACACAGATGTAGGTGGTGGACTGTTATTTACCACCATTAATGGTGAATTACATGCCAGAACAATCACCTCAAGCTTCTCTATGCCTGGAGATACACTGATTGAAGCAAATTGGGCAGGCGAGTTTGCTTACACATTAAGAGAGGATAATCGAATACACTTGGCTTGGACCAAACGTTTCACAAATCAGCAAGGTTACACAATGACCGACATTGGAATGGCGAGTATTGGTATCATGGGTGACAAGAGTTCAACGTCATCCTACATGACTCCATTGAAATTGTCCGAAGGGAGTTATTGGGGATTCGACATGTCGACTAATGGTGATGAAATTGTCCTTGCAGGATATCACCGAGATATTCTNACAGGTGGTTCTTGGAATGATTTGACAAATATTTTCATGATATACAACGACGATTACAAATCAACAAGTTGGACTACAAAGAAGAATGTATTATCTGACATAGACATAAAACCACAGGATGGAGATCCACTAGCAGTAGGTATTGGCGATAACGAGATTCATCTATTGTATCAAGCGATGCGTGATGACGTTACAGGTGTAGAGCGTGTGGGTCTATTCTATGCACATGGCTCTATCTCACAAACACCATTCGGTTTCCAAGCTCCTGCTGGAGACGATGCTAGTATGCCAGAATTGCTTGTCCTCCAAGATGGAGGAGATGATGTATTAGTTGCTGCTTGGATTGAAGGCAATGGCCGCTCATCGNAGTTAGTCAGCGTGATTCAAGACTCGGTATGGTCAAAAGATGATTACACAATAACATCATCTCCCGGGATTACAAAAGTCGTCATGGTTTCAATGTCTGAAAGTGAAGTAAAGGTCTTACATGACGAAGTGGGCGTTTCAGGACCCGTCACAAGGTATGGAATATACAACCTAGATGCGGATAAATTCGATAGTCCAAGAAATGAAATTGGTTTATCAAACATAATTGGAACTGGCCATGTTATAGGAGCGGGGTGCATTGGACAAGATGCTATTGTGATAATGACATCTCCATCTGGGCAAATCAGCGGGAAAAAGATTGCAAACATCAACCCAAACACAGATTCAGAGGGTGATGATAGTTTCCTAGATGTACTGCTGAGTCCACTTCCGGGTGACACACAACAGGAGAAAATGATAGCCCTAGGTGCAATTGCTGGCGCCCTTTTAGTTATGCTCTTAGCAGTTATAGTGGTGCTCAAAAGGTCTCATAGAGAGGAAGAGGAAATTGAAATCTCGGCGGAAACGAGCGACCTTGAACTACTGGTTGAAACTGAGAAAGACGATGGCCCCTTAGTAGCAATTGACACTGACGGAGAGTCTGATCTCGTAGTCTCTACCAGTTCTCCAAAGGTTGTACTAGAGGATGAAGAAGATCTAGAGGAGCAGACACTTTCAGATGAGTTGCGGGCCAAAGTCGAATCAGGCAATGCCTCCAAGAGACTGGAAAGGAGAATGAAGAGGAAATCGGATAGAGAAGCGAAAGAGATATTCGAAAAATTATCCAAGGAAATACCACCTCTTCCGTCTCCCGGTCAGTTGCCTCCTCTTCCGCCCCTACCTGCGCCAGATGCGACAGAAGTAGCAGGCCTGCCTAAGTTGGAGGATTTACCACCTCTACCTCTGCCTCCAGCACCCGGAGAACTTCCGATGCCACCGGCTCCGGGCCAATTACCTCTACTACCGGGTATGCCAGCTTTACAGAAGACAGTTGCTTGCACATCCTGTGGTGCGACGATCACAGTAAAGGACATGACATTGCGAAAAATGGACTGTCCAGTATGCTCTGAAGTAATAGACATGTGAGGAATATTGCATGTGCGGGATTTTCGGATTTATCGGAAACCGTTCGGCTGCACCTCTACTAGTTGATGGTCTCAGAAGACTAGAATATCGTGGTTATGACTCATCTGGTATAGTTGTGAAAAATGGCTCACTTCAAGTTCACAAAAAAGTAGGAAAGGTTTCAGAATTATCTAAAATCCTGCCAGATCACATCGAGGGAAATATGGGAATTGCTCATACACGTTGGGCTACTCATGGTGGAGTGACTGATTTTAACGCCCATCCGCACCTCAGTGAGGATGGGAATATTGCATTAGTCCACAATGGTATTATCGACAACGCAAAGGGGCTGAGAAAGCGATTGCAGGAAAGGGGCTTCGAGTTAAGTTCAGAAACTGATTCTGAGGCTTTAGTACACATGATTTCGATTGGAATTGAATCTGGTCAAAGTCCTTTGGAGTCGGTCAGGAAAACCTTGACTAGAATTACCGGGACATGGGGTCTATGCGTCCTTTTCAAAGAGCATGATTTGATTATTTGTGCCAGAAATGGCTCCCCACTAATCCTTGGTCAGGGTGAGGGCGAATCATTCGTTGCATCCGATCCACACGCTCTAACCCAGCACACTCAGAACTTTTTCTTCCTAGAAGATGGAGATATGGCGATTCTGACCAAAGATCGAATAGAAATCTCCCGGCTTGAAGGTGGTATCTCTTCTACGAGTATGACCGTCGTAGAGGACGAGTGGGGTCAAGCAGACATGGCAGGATTCCCGCATTTCATGCTCAAGGAAATTCATGAACAACCCGAAGCACTTCGCAGATGTATTGCGGGCAGATTAGATATGGCGAACGGTAGCGCTAAATTAGGGGGTCTACGCCTTCAACCCTTGCGCCTTAGGACAGTCCCACACGTTCGATTGATAGGGTGTGGAACAGCGTTAAACGCCTGTAACATAGGGCGACTAGCGATTGAAAGTCTTGCCAGAATACCTGCAGTAGCTCATGTTGCCAGCGAATTTCGTTACAATGACCCAGTGATAAATCCAAATGCTATACACTTTGCTGTTTCACAATCTGGTGAGACTGCAGACACTTTATCTGCTGTGAAAGAGATACAACTCAAAGGAGGAGATGTCCATGGAATCATTAACGTTGTGGGGTCATCAATAGCTAGAATGTGTGCACAGGGTGTATACATCCACAGCGGTCCAGAACAGGCAGTAGCTTCTACGAAGGCTTTCACGAACATGGTCGCATCACTTTTGCTATTTGCAATCAAAATTGGTAGAACCAGAACATTTTCCAGAGAAAAAGGACAATCTATAATCAAAGATTTTGAAAAAATTCCAGAACTAATGGAGAAGTATCTATCCAACCCTGGACCAATAGATGAAGCGGTAGAATTGGTAAAGAATGCGAAAAGTGTTCTGTTTCTTGGAAGGGGCCTCTCAGCCCCCGTTGCGAGTGAGGGTGCATTGAAACTGATGGAGATCGCTTACATTCCATGCCTTGCGTATCCAGCGGGCGAGATGAAACACGGCCCAATTGCCCTTTTAGAGGATGGCAGTCCAGTAGTTGTAATTCTTCCAAACGATAAACATCGACAGAAAACCATCGCATCTATGCACGAATGTCGCGCTAGAGGGGCTAGAATTATCCTAATCCATGAAGAGGGTGACGATGAAGCTGCAGAAGAAGCAGATGTCTCTATACCTGTGCCACCGTGTAATTACCTTCTATCGCCACTTTTGACAGTCGTGCCTACACAGTTGATTGCATATAGAGTAGCACTAGAATTAGGATGTGACGTGGATAGGCCAAGGAATTTGGCCAAATCAGTAACAGTCGAGTAATCATTTGATAGTAAACCGCTGGTCATCAGCGTTCCATAGTATCGGTGAATATCCTAACCTGTGATGAGTATGCCTCATCTTGATGACTCCAAGTTTACGAGTAATATCGTCCCCCGTTCTTTCCATCGTCAGATGCATTACACCATCTGATAGGTAGTCTTCAACCCCATACTCACCGAATTGTTTGTGATCTTCGCCGGTCATCTCACAGATGAAGAAAGATGTTAGTTCCAATCTACGACATGCTTCGAACAGCCTGAAAATTTCGTCACGGGGGTTTTCCATTTTTGTTAATGTAAAGAAAGCGCCTAGTGAATCAAAAACAAGTAGTTCAAAACCAATTGATTGGCGGTAAGAAGTTAATTGTTTGATCAATTGACCCATCCAATCGATTCTATTGCTCATCCCCTGCTCGTCTAACTGTACGCGCAGATCGGATAAGTCGATGATTGCGATTCTGTTACGAACTCGTGGGTCATCGACATTCATACCCATGTTTGACATGTGAGATCTCAAGGAATCCTTTCCTTGTTCAAGAGTAACGTAAATTCCACTGGTTTCTCCGTACAAAACCGCATTATAGAGTAGCGAAAAAGTCACCGAGGATTTCATTGCACCTGACTGTCCAGCGACAATGCAAATGTGTCCTTGAGGTATTCCACCCTGCATATTTTCATCTAATCCTGCGATGTGTGTTGGAATTCTTTCGATGTCACCCACGTCGTCTCACCAGTCGGGTGTAATAGCGATGCTCTCTTCAAGGTGACCCACGGAGGGGGTGTTATGGGAATCTGGCTAGCAAGCGCATCGGAGCGTCGGGCCCAGATTTTAGAAAAGAGATTTGGGACAATTAAAATCGAGGCGTTGACCGATGTTGACGAAAGTCATCCATCTGGAAACGTGCCTGACCAAGTTTTAGAAATATGTCGTCGCAAAAGTAAGGCAGTACCTCAAAATCATGGTTTCCAGGCTGTTGTTGTTGCTGATACGATGATAGAAGATCCAGATGACCCAAATGTCGCAATAGGAAAAGCGACAGATGAGCTCTCTGCTGCCTCCATGATAAAGCGACTATCAGGAAGAAGGCATCAAGTTTGGTCTGCTACTGGAATCCAAATATGCGGTGACTGGACGTTCTTTGTGGAAAGTGCAGTAGTTGAAATCGACGAATTATCGGTTTCAGAAATTTCTCATTTGATCGACAGTGGGTCATGGAAAGGCAAAGCGGGCTCTTACGATTTAGCAGGAGAAATGGGGAAACATGCTAGGCTTATAGACGGCGATGAGTTGGCTGTACTAGGTTTTGCACCGACAGCTCTCCGATTACTAGACTAGTTTTCTTCAAAGAAACCAGAACCTCGTTCAGGGTTGGCTAGATATTGGTCGTAGAACATCGGAATCTTGTGCCATGTGTAAAGGCAAAAGAAAATTTCTTTCATCCAATACACTAAGATTGAAATGTATGCAACAGCAATAATCACGATAGCAATATCGGGTAAGGAGTCCAGAGATTTTCCTGTTTGCCAACTAGAAAACATTGCATAAACGACTATCAGCACTCCAATGTTTATTGAACTGTAAGCATACCAGTGAGTTTTTCTTGAGTGGATTGATTTTTTCTTGTGATCCTGATGCAGGTAATCGGTGAAACCCCACAGCACTTGGAATGCTACCCCGAAAATCAGTATTAGGCTGTAGTAGGACATCATTTCTTCAGAGGTTTCCACATGTTTCATCGTTTCCAGGTAAGCAGCAATACCCACTACTGGTAGCCAAAACACAGAGGTAACGACCATAGTTTTGAACGGTTTTTTGGCTCTTATATTTTTGAGTATTTTAACCGGATTTAACATTACAAATATGAAGAGATATGGGATTAGTTGTAACACAGCACTTAATCGAAGTGAAATGTCACCACCGTCTTGTAGTGGCTTTGCAGCTATTGATAGTAACAAGAGGAAAGAGTATACTGCAAAGACTTTACCGGTATTCTCTGGTTTGATTATCTCCCAATCAAGTCTTCTATTGATGTGTGAAATTATTATTGCTACTAATGCAAGAGAGAAAAATAGGTCGAACACAATAGCCTCTGAAAGTTTTAGGATATTCGGAAATTCTTCCCTCAAAATCCAACAACTCAGTGTGATGATTCCGAGGGCTGGCAGGAAAGCGCCAAGAGCGTAAGAAAATGGGCCGACCTTACTTCCTTTCTCAGGTTTATTNCGAAATATAGTCATCGAAGGGGGTCCTAGACAAACTAGTGATGCACACAATAACGTAATCCCAATAGTACTCAACGAGTAAAATAATGAATCATTCTCGCTAAGTAGTCCTCCCGTGATTGATAGTTGTCCAGAGACATTCATCCCAACATAAATTCTCATAAGTGTACGTTCAAAACCTTCGACGTCGTATATGAGCGGTAAGATGCTAAAACCAATTCCTGCTAGTATACACATAAGCCAACCAAGACCTAGTTGGATACGCATAACATATTGCGCATCTCTTAAGTTATCAAGATAGAAATCTTCTCCAGATGTCGCTATCCAAGCAGCTAAAACGAAGAATAAAATTTGCATAGAAACGGCTGCGAGAACTAAATCAACGTAAGATCCTGCAGACCAGTGTGGCTTGCGTTGAAATTCTATTTTCATTCCGTTCACCGTGAACTAANTGCCTTGATATAAAATATAGAAGCCTGTATTTTCATATCAAAAGTGGTGTTAAACCAAGATCGTTTCTAGACACATCCATTGAAACATCATGGCCCGGAATTAAGAGCAGCTTATCCTCTTCGTCTAGGGCAAAAATTTGCACATTCATTTCATCACCCGCATGTTTGAGCACTCTTCTGCACGCATTCGTCTGAGTATCCATGTGTATTAGACTGTTCAAATCTACAATTATTGTATCTCCTCTCATAATTCTGTCTTGGATTTGACGAATAGGTAATCTGTGCATTTGGTCTGGTATTACGTACCTCAAGGCCCTCTCGGGGAAATCATCTGATTTGCCTGAATAATTCGATAGGTCATGGAATGGTTCTCCATCTGGGGTAACAGGACCATTCCAGCCTTTAGGTAAGGGGGGGGCTTTTCTTACTGGAGGCGGGATATCTCTGATCGGCTCATCTTCTGAGCTTGCTTTATCTTCTACCAAGAGTGCATTTGATTCAGGGGCTTCATCATCTGGGTTGACTAATTTTAGTTGTTGTCCTGAGGCCTCTTGGTTTTGTGAAGCCCTCTTCTTTCTCTGCTTCTTTGCCGACTCAGGAGTCGGAGATTCTGGGTCAGGGAATCCAAAAAACTGCCACAATGTTCCCATATTCTTCACTGCTCAAATGTCCAAGTCGTCAAGTATGTCGGCTAGGGCTTGGGAGGCAGGAGTTGGTGCTGGTTCTTGAACCATCGTCCTATCCAGTAGGCTTGGAGTGGGTTCAGTGAACGTTTGCACAGGTTCCGGATTGTAGGTAGGTGCCGGTTGCTGTTGGTAACTCGGCTGGATTGTGGGAGCGAATTGTTCGGTAGGGGCAGGCGGCATAGAAGCGAGGTACTGTTCGCCATAGTATTCCCATTGTTCCATTGTCCACCCAGTAGGCAAGCCAGATGCCGGAAGCGGAGGTCCTGAATTTGTTGGTTGCACTGCTGTGGTTTGGGTTGTTGCAGNCAGACTAGGNACAGGTGCCTCTGACACGACGGATGGCGGGGAATCATTCCATCCATAATCGGGCATATTTTTTGTCTCAATAACCATGGTATCAGTTTCTCTTCTCCTCAGAAGTAGTATAACTAGCAGAATCACTATCAATATTCCAAATGCTCCTCCAATGGCAGTGGATGTATTCATNCCAAGCAANCCCTCTACAGGTTTCTCTTTCACTTCAACAAGAACTGAAGCAGTGCTGGTTCTGCCATCATCATCTGTCACAGTNAGGTTAACAAAATACTTACCTGGCTTATCGAACTTTATGGTGAAATTTTCNCCATAACCGTCTTGAGATGCCCCTTCAGTATTCGGATCGTCCCAGATGAACATCAGATTTGCACGGTCCGTGGTCGAATCGTCAGATTCACCACCCTCGAATGTTATAGACTCACCTTCAGTAATCACGAANCCATCCTCCGGAACAAAGATATTGGCTGTTGGAGGTTTGTTTACAACTGTGACTTTTATGGAGAAAGAGTCTGTAGCGTTGTCATCATCCCAAACGTTAGCAGTAATCTCTCTTGCCTCTTCTGGTGATGTTGTCCAAGAGTACAAAAATTCTTGACCTTCAATGTCACAATCATCGGTTAATATTCCATTTTGGTCTGAATCTATATCGAAGTATAAATCCCAGCAATATCTCAAGTCTTCTTGGTCTGCAAAGTCTGTAGCAGAAGCAGTAAGATTCAGAATTTCATCCTCAAATAAAGCCTGTTGTGCAGGAAGTGCACCTAGCACAGGAGCTATATTCAAGACATTGACATATCCAATTACATCCGTGCTTGTTTCCCCATCATTGTCGATTGAGAAAGCCCTGATTTCATGTAAACCTGAANTACCCCAAGAAGCCGTGATTGCGGAAGCTGGTCCTGAGGTGGTGATAGTCCAGTTTTCGTCTGATGTGTCGGGATACCATGTTATCAGTAGGGATTCCTTGTCTGAGAGAGTATCATCAGCGTCTATCTCGAGGGTTGCAATCACGTCTTCGTCGATGGACCAAGTGCCGTCCTCGGAAGGAAGATATGGAATTCCATCTATTGAGAACCTCATCTCTCCAATGGTTGGAGCAACATTCAGTACTTCGTAATCGAGGAAACCAGAGACTGATGCATTGTCGTCGTCTGTTACGACGACTTCGATTTGTTTTACACCCTCTTCCTCAGGTGTGAAAGTACAATATGGCCCGTAGAGCCCCTCTTCACAAAAACTGTCAGGCCAAGTGATTGTGACGTGTTGTCCTTCAGGAGATATTGTGTCTAAATCTCCACTGTCGCTAGCATTGAAGGTTATTGGTTGTCCAGCATAAACAGCAGGTGTTGCAGTTGTTAGATTTACGTAAGGGTCTCGATTCAGAACAGTTGCATTCATGGTCATGTGAACTTCATCTAGCTCATTATCTACGACGACGACCTTGACTTCCCAGTCACCATCATCAACCCAAGCCCAGCTTGTAATACAGGTTGTAGAGTCAATGTATTCTGTTCTAATACCATCTTGAATCTCGAAGTAGCACTCAACGGGCCCACCATCTACGTCATANGANGCAGAGGCATCNATTGTAACATTCTCAAAAGTATACACATTGTCGTTCAGCGTCATGTCTGCTACAGGCATTCTTCCGATGAAAATATTGAGAGATGCATCATTATTACTTCTATTAGCATCAGCAGATACTACATAATCTGGGTCGACCTCAAAAGATAGAATTTGAATGCCAATTGGAGTATTTTCGGGTACTGTCCAATTGACATCAACCCGTGCTTCTGAATAAGGTGCTAAGGCAGGTAAATTACCTCTGATAGTAGTTCCATCGGGTGTTGTAATTTCCATTTCAGTAGNNGGAGAGGTAAGTACGCCACGATTCTGTGCTGGAACTGAAAAGTGGATACTATCTCCTGGTAAAGCNCTATATCCNCTAGCTANATTAAGGATTGTAGAGTCATTGCCTCTAGTCCTAGTTACAATCATAGAGTCCGGTTTTGCCACTAAGTCGATTCCGACCACGGAGAGGTCCATAACTATCGTAGCCGCACCTACGATTTTGTTCACAGGGTCCCAAATAATTACGCCGTTGCTAGTCCAATCATCTGATGCGGCTGAACTATCTTGACTGAATCCAACATTTAGATCCGGAGTCACTTCGCCATTGCTATCGGTAGTCAGACTCATAATCGTACCATCAGATTCGTAACGTAGCTGTAAATTAGTCCCAATTTCGTCATTTCCGTTTACAGTCATGTGTCCTAGTACTTCTTCAGTAGCGTTGGGCAATATAGCGACGAACTCTGGTGAAACGTCNATATTTACATTCCTGATTCCCGGAGAGGATGCTGCATTCACACCACCCGAATCGACAGGTGTGTAGGTTTTTAATTTCCAATCGATTTGGAATCCCGCAGGATTGATTATCCTATACCAGGCGAATGATCTTACTGCTGGACAATACCACTCAAAGCCTCCAGGAGCACCAGTGTTATTCCAATTGTTTACTTTGTATGAATCAGAGCAACCAGTGTAATCAATTCCAGTGCCGTCTTCAGCAGGCTCTCCATCGGCAGTCACTTGATATGTCGTGTTGTCTTCTACAAATGGTGTATCAAATGTTGTTGCATCGAANTAATCAGAGGTTCCTGAAGCGTTTGTGCCGGATTCGTATGTGCTTGTCCACTGGTCTCCGGTCCTTATTGGAAAATCGTATTTTTCGCGAGGTGGCTCGTAAACTGTGCTGAAGGTTATGTCTGCCAGATTCTGGTTAAGGAACCCTAGATTGTATGGTCGGAAATCGACACCCAAAAAGAATTCAGAATCCCACATTGAAAGATCGTTCGCCCTCAATACGTCAGTTCCCTCATAATCGATATTCAGTCTACCTGTAATGCCAGTAAAACTCGCACCATTGTTGCCTGATGTGAAATCCCCATCAATGTCTAGTTCGTAAACTAGGGTCTGAGTGCCCTGTATTGTTTCGAATCTGATGTCTACTACCTCCATGGTCGTGTCACCAGTAAGCGTGTTTAGGGTAGCAGAAACGTTTGCTTGNTGGATTAGGTTTGCGACGTCGAATTCCGTTTCATAAACCCACTTATCTCCAATTCTCCANGTGGGAACATCATACACACCGTCGTTTTCACTGCTAAAAGTGATATTTTTTTCCTCTAGTTCGCTCAACATCGAGAGTGGTCCATATGCCGTCATTAAAATGAGAATCAAGACCGGGATGACTCGTCGCATNGATATACNTAGTATATCCGTTACTTTTGATTATGTCCGTTGGAAGATTCGTTGGGATTCTGGTATTGATGGCCATAATGTTGCCACTGTTCCATAGACCAACCGGCAGGTAAACCTTCTGCAGGTATTGGTAAAATTGGGTTTTCGTCTACGTTTTTTGGTTGGTTTTCACTCTTGCCTGAAAACGCTTCCATAGATGGTGCTTCTAATGGTGCATGGATAGTTGGCAAATCATCATCATCCCAAACAGATTTTTTCTTTTTCTGTCCCCTTTTGAGGAATATNGCCAATCCCGCTATCAAGAGAGATATTACCATCAACTGGACAAAAGGATTTGCATNTGCTCCGGTCAAATATTCGGCGACCTCTTCGAATGCAGTCATATCCGGGGAATCGACCTCAACAACGAAGGTTTTGCTACTAGGTTTGGATATTTCTTCATCCCANGCTATTACCTTAATCGTGATTTTNCCGGCTCTTGGAAATTTGTAGTCAACAATGGTACCACTTAGGTCCTCGTCGTTATCTTTAATTCCGTCACCATCAGAATCTATCGAACAATCCATGTCCCAAATTATGGTTAAATCATTTACATCGATTGGTGAATCTCGTGTTGGTGATGCGTCAAATCTTGTGGATTCTCCAACAATTGCTTTGCTTGGAGAGTTGACCACTACAACCGGTGGAAGGTTTAGAACAGTCACCGAAGCAGAAGATGAATTTCTCGCTCCATCATCATCGGTTGCGTGAAATACAACATTGTAAATTCCAGCATTTTGCCANGCCCAAGTTAGATTCTCACCTTCTACATCACAATCATCATCTGCGGAACCTATGCCGTCAGTGTCAGCTCCGGGATCTACGTCCCAGCAGACAATCATATCTTGAATATCAGACGAGGTGTCCCATGCAGTCCCTGATAGTGTGAGTGGTTGTCCTTCTGCGACAGCCATAACCTCGGGCAATTCCTCTACTTGAGGCTCTAAGTTTCTGACATCNACCCACCTCTCAACCCACCCGCTATCTTCTCCTTCAGAGTCGATTGCTTTGACAAGTATGGTTTTCATTCCAGATTCAGACCAGACCATCGGAACGCTGGATTCTCTTCCATCGGTAGTTATTCCAAATGACCACTCGTAGCTAAGTCCAGACAAATCGTCGATAGAATCTTCTGCTCTTGCAGACAATTCCACCTCTTGATCTTCTTGTACCTGCCAAGTCATTTGACTAGCAACGTCTACTAAATTGTTGTACTCATCTCTCATTGTGACTGCCACATCATGNGGTGCGATGTTCGTAAATTCGATATCTATGGTTGCTGTTGTTTGACTACCATCGTCATCTGTGCCAACAGCTGTGAAGGTTTGCATTCCTTCTTCCCATGCAGTAGTTGTACAGACTCTGGTGTAGTATCCTTCCTCACATTGCGCATTGGGCCAATGGACATCGACCAATCCCGGCCAAGAATCCTCAGAATCGGAATCGTTGGCAAAAACATACAGCGTAACAGGATGTTCAACTTTTACTTGGGTTCTCTGAGAGGCTATAGAGACACTTGGAGCACGATTGATAATTTCAACGATGATTAATTCAGTCACTTCGTCTCCTTCCTCATCATACACAGTAACATACACTGAATACAAACCGTCGTCTATCCATGTCCAGTTAACAGAGCAAGACTCTCGCATTATCTGACGATTAGCCATTGACCTCGTACCATCGTCATACTCAATATCAAATACACACCAAACATCTCCCCCATCTTCATCGAATGATGATGATGCATCTATCGTAATTTTGTCGTTTGTGAGAGTAGTTTTATTCTCTCCCACAAAGGTTGGTGCACTACCAACAAATATCGGCAAAATCCCAACATTATTCGAAGTATCTGCATCGTTGATGTTAATTGATGCTCTGTCTACTTCCCATTGTATTGATATGTTCTCTATGCTTGCATTTTCATCAACAATCCATTCAGTTTCAAAGATATACTGCTCATAGAGTTCTAGTGCTGGAAGTGATTTTGAAATCTCAAATCCTGTTGGATAGATTATATGCACTGTAGTCGGTGTACTAGTCGTCACACCTCGGTTGTAAACAGGTAGTTGTATGGTAAGATAGTCACCAGGTAGTACATTAAACCCTGAAATCGAGTTTAGTGTAGTCAATTCTCCACTTCGATTTCTTAGTACGCTGGCCCGTTCGAGACCAGCGACCAGATCAAGTCCAACTATGTTCTCNTCCAAAGTAATTGTAGAAACACCGTACATTCCATTACTTGAAGCAATAATGCCATGGCTTGCCCAATCTACAGTGGTTGCGGATGTATCGGTGGCCTCACCTACTTGAACAACCGTCCAGAAACTNCCATTGTTTGAGGTAACACCATTGGCGCTGAATCCTTCTGCTTCATGTCTAATTTCAACTGGTTGACCCGCTTGAGGGTTTCCAGAGGAATCAGTTATGTTCGCCCAGACCTCAATTGGAGTGTTTAATGCAGTTATTTCTGAGGAAAGTTCCACATCGAGATTCATATTTCTGTAACCAGGATTGGTGTTGGCAACTACACCACTTGATGCTACAGGTAAGTATTGCTTTAATCTGAAATCGATAACTAGTCCGATATCTTCCTCCGTATGAGACCAAGCATAGTTTCTAACTTCTGGGCAGAACCATTCGTAAGATGTTTCAGTTCCATTGTCATCATAAGATTTCAACTCATAGGATGCATTGCAGCCTCCATATCCGATTTGTTCTCCTAAGTCATTGATAGGCTTTCCAACATCGGTAATTTCCCAATTGGTATGGTTAGCACCGCTCGTAGGCTGTGGGAATGGTGTGATGTAATCGGATGATCCAGACCAAGCGGTTGATGATACGTAAGAAGTGTTCCAAGTCTCGCCGATTCTTAGTGGGAAATCATAGCTCTCNCTGGTAGGATCGTATGTGGTGGTAATTGTAATATCGGCAATTTGTTGGGTTAGTGAAGATAAGCCAAATGGTACATACCTAACGTTTAGAGACAGGTCAGTAGATAACTTTGCGAGGTCTGAAACCCTGCGGACTTCATCCACTTGGAACTGAATGAATAGGTTGCCAGTGTAGCCCTCTAGCGCTACNCCGCCCTTATCGAAATTTGCCCTTGATGTAGTTTCATAAACAAGGGTCTGAACTCCATCGATTTCTACTTCATTTACCGCTTCTACAGTAGTTGTTGCGTCACCACTTATCGTTCCCACAACCGCATCAACACCAGCCCCTTGAACTAATNCAGTAGGGTCGAAAGCACCGGCGTAAACCCACTTATCCCCAACCATCCAAGTAACGGCATCGGTAACTCCAGGGTCTTCGCTATCGAGTCCCNCTGCCGATACTGGCAGGGGTACCACTAACGTCGAAAGTAAGATGGTAATGGCCACAACCACCTCCCTGCGCATAAACCGCTATGAGCGAAGCGAATAGATATAGATGAGGGCGACGAGTTTTAATCTAACAATAACATATCTTGGTTGGTGCCATGACAAATACACTCATCTGTTATGCCCATCTCGCTCAATACATGCGCTGGTTNGCATACAATGGGGACGCNGACGGTATCTGCTCCATGGTGCAATGGGGATTAGTGCGTGGAATTGAAGGTAAGAGGATTACCGGAGTGAAACGAGATATTGAGTTGTTAAAGCGAATTGAACCAAATCCAGGAGATGAGATAATTGTGATGGATATTTCACTTTCAAGGAATCACTCTGTGGCCCGTGAGTTATCGGAAAAGGGTTACAAAATATCTTGGTTCGACCATCATCTTCCGGGTGAAGAGATTGCCTCAATTGATTCTTACATCGATACGTCGCCAGATGTATGTACCGCAAAGATAGTTGAGAAACACCTCCAGATAGAATCTGATTGGGCTCAAGTAGCTCTTCATGGCGATGGCCTTTCCAATATTTCATCAATACAGGNCTTAAAGGAGTTAGGAGAGTTACTCAATTACAACGGATATGGGGCTGATTTATCTGATTTACACTTCCATCCCGATGAATTGATGCTACAATGTTTATCCGCAAAAACACCGCAAAATTTCATCAAATCCCCCGCTTTTGCCACACTGAAAAAAGGGTTTGAAAGCGATATTAAAAATGCCAATGAAGTAAAACTTCGGGATGGATTTTACCTGCTTCCGAATGAGCCATGGGCTAGAAGAGTTGTCGGCGTCATGGCACACAGAATAAACGAGCGTTCAGCAGGCCCTCACGTCATAGCAATCGACAAAGGAGAAACNNTCCAAATCTCTATGCGAGGTAGGAACGGAATNGGAGAACTATGCGCAATGTTCGGGGGNGGTGGACGTGCAACGGCAGGAGGCATAGATTCTTTGCCGAAGGCGGAGATGACAGCCTTGATGAATGAAGTCATCTCCCGAAGGTCTGCCTGAGGTGAATTAATGCAGGATAGGATGACCCATCTTCAGAGATTGGAAGCGGAGGCTATCCACATAATGAGGGAGGTAGTTGCGGAAGCAGAAAATCCNGTAATGTTGTATTCAATCGGTAAGGACTCATCTGTGATGTTGCATATTGCAATGAAAGCATTCTATCCTGCAAAACCACCATTTCCAATTATGCACATTGATACGATGTGGAAATTCTCTGAGATGATAGATTTCCGAGATAACATAGCGAAGGAATTGGGCCTTGAACTCATTGTCCACATTAATCCTGAGGGTAAAGAAATGAAAATGAATCCATTTGTTCATGGCTCAGCAAAACACACTGATGTCATGAAAACTCAGGGGTTGAAACAAGCCCTAGATAAACATGGGTTTGATGTTGCTTTTGGAGGGGCTAGAAGAGACGAGGAAAAGTCCCGTGCCAAAGAGAGGATATTCTCTTTCAGGAATGAAAATCATCACTGGGACCCTAAACGTCAACGTCCCGAACTATGGAATGTATTCAATTCAAGGAAAAATCCAGGCGAAACAATCCGTGTTTTCCCACTCTCAAACTGGACGGAATTAGATATATGGCAGTATATACATCTAGAGAATATACCAATCGTACCGTTGTACTTATCCAAGCCTAGACAAGTCGTAGAGAGAGATGGTGTTTTGATTCTTGTAGACGATGAGAGGTTGCCTTTGAGAGACGAAGAGATACCAATGACCAAAAATGTCCGATTTAGAACCCTTGGATGTTATCCACTAACTGGAGCGGTTGAATCTAATGCAGACACATTACCTGATGTGATACAGGAAATGTTACTGACTACAACTTCAGAAAGGCAGGGACGTGTGATTGATTTTGATAGCACAGCTTCGATGGAGAAGAAAAAGCAAGAGGGGTATTTCTGATGGTACACGTCAGCGATCTCATCTCGAAGGACATAGAGTCCTATCTTGCGGCCCACGAACAGAAAGAATTGCTTCGCTTCATAACCTGCGGTTCAGTTGATGATGGTAAATCCACTTTGATAGGCAGAATGCTATACGAATCTCACATGCTATTCGATGACCAACTTGCAGCCCTGGAAGCGGATTCAAAGAAGGTCGGAACTCAAGAGGGAGAAATCGATTTTGCTCTTTTAGTGGACGGTTTAGCCGCTGAAAGAGAGCAAGGTATTACAATCGATGTCGCTTATAGGTTCTTTTCAACTGACAAGAGGAAATACATTGTTGCGGATACGCCAGGTCACGAGGAATACACTCGAAACATGGCAACAGGGGCTTCGACAGCTGATGTTGCAATCATTTTGGTAGACGCTAGTCAAGGTGTTCTAACCCAAACAAGAAGGCATTCATTCATTGTCTCGATGGTAGGAGTAAAGAGAATTATTTTGGCGGTGAATAAATTAGACCTAGTAGATTATTCTCAAGAAATTTTCAACAGCATAAAACAAGAATATCATAAATTTGCAGACGAGGCTCTCGAATTGGAAGAAATCACGGCTATTCCTATATCCGCACTGAAGGGTGATAACATAATCAAATCAAGCAAAAACACTCCCTGGTATCAGGGTAAATCAATCATCGAGTATTTAGAAAGTGTTGAGGTTGCTTNTATTTCTCAGTCACGCGCATTTAGGATGCCGGTTCAATGGGTAAATCGTCCTAACAGAGAGTTTAGAGGATTTACCGGATTAATAGGAAGCGGATGTGTATCAATCGGTGACAGAGTTAGAATACTTCCAAGTGGAACAGAATCAAGGGTTGCGCGAATTGTGACTTATGATGGCGATTTAGAATTTGCTGGAGCAGGACGTTCTGTTACACTTACCTTCGAAGATGAGATTGATATTTCACGTGGCGATATCATTTCTTCTGCGGATTCGCCATGTGCTACTGCTGACCAGTTTCAAGCCCGCGTTTTGTGGATGGACGATGCAGCATTGATGCCGGGAAGACAATATCTCCTCAAGTCGAATTCTCAGACATCGCCTATGACGCTTGGCAGGTTAAAGTACAAGGTTGACGTTAATACCTTAGAGAAGTTGCCTGCAAAATCTTTGGAGATGAATGAAATTGGTATCTGTAATCTTTCAGTGTCAAGTCGGATAGCTTTCGACCCTTATGAGAAAGATCCAGTAATGGGTGGTTTCATCATAATTGACAGAATGACNAACAACACTGTGGGTATGGGTTTGATAGATTTCGCATTACGTCGTTCTGATAATATACATTGGCAATCAATGGATGTAACCAAAGAAAGTAGAGCCGAACAAAAATCTCAACGTCCAAGATTAATCTGGTTCACAGGTTTATCGGGATCGGGTAAATCTTCTATTGCAAATATTCTCGAAAAGAAACTACAATTGATGGGGCGACACACCATTACACTGGATGGAGATAATATTAGACATGGATTAAATCGCGATTTAGGATTTACCAAAGAAGACCGTGTTGAAAACATTCGAAGGGTAGGTGAAACATCCAAACTAATGGTTGAAGCAGGCCTGATTTGCATTTCATCGTTCATTTCTCCTTTTGCTTCTGAAAGAGAGATGGTAAGAAATCTAGTAGCCAAAGATGAATTTGTCGAAGTATTTGTAGACACTCCTCTAGAGGTTTGCGAGAGTAGAGATGTAAAGGGATTGTACGCCAAAGCAAGAGATGGCAAGCTACCCAATTTCACCGGCATCTCCAGTCCTTTCGAAGCTCCAGAAAACCCTGAGATTAGAATTGATACAACGACAACTAGTGCAGAAGATGCTGCCCAACAAATTATCGATTACTTGAGTCGTTCCTGAATACGTCTTGCGATTTCACTCCACTGTAAGGAATCTCGTAATTTGATAATTTTATTACGCGAGTCATCTAAATTCTCTTGTGACAGCATAGATATGCTCGCAACAATGTCTTCGACAGATTTCCCTCTCATCTTTATCGAACCGTTTACATCATCAAATATTGGAATTGGTGAAACAGCTATCGGAACTCCAGCTGCAACCCCCATTCTAACCGCTCCAGATGCAGACTCGTTTGTATTCTGGTAAGGGAATACTAGTAATTCACAACTTGCCAGA
The DNA here is from genome assembly GCA_002720115.1 of Methanobacteriota archaeon. Lineage (GTDB taxonomy): Archaea > Thermoplasmatota > Poseidoniia > Poseidoniales > Poseidoniaceae > MGIIa-K1. The sequence goes on along the minus strand of PBGS01000002.1, from coordinate 40,611 downwards.
GTTGCAATTGCCACATCATCGTCTAGGAATTCTGTTACCAACCTTACACGCTTTTGGAGATTATTCTTTGCGATTAGTGAATTTATTTTACTCTCCATTTTCCCACTCCCATCTCTTGTTGCACAAAGCAGCAACAGTTCGTCCCACCCTGGAAGTCTTTGGAAAGCCTGAATCAGTTCCAACTGTCCTTTGTGCGGTAGGAGAAATCCAAAGGTGCCCATTACTTTGCCATTGACAGGAAGAGGCTTTGCATCCTTTGTCGGGGGCGGATAGATTCCGTGAGGAATCATTACAACATTTTCAGTTATACCTAACTTCTTCAGACTCTGTACGTCGTTGTTGGTATGTACCATGATTGTGGAACAAGTTTTCAATCCTTCAACAACTCTCTCGATTCTTTTACTTGGAAATATGATAGAACGATCTCTTGTATTGTGCATCGTGATGAAAACCTTAACATTCATATCAGCCAACTTTAGCAATAACTCGTTCAAATAAGAAAATCGTAGCAATCCGGGCTGGTGCTGAATAACCACTGTATCTATGCCTTTAGCGGCAACTTGTGCTATTATTCCACCGAAGAAATTAGAATCCCTTTGCCAGCAGGGTATTGCACCTTCTACATCCCCTTCACCACTTTGGCAAAGTACAACAATATCTTCCATTTGTTCTACAAGGAATTTGGAATAGGTTGCGATGCCACACCTGATTCCCCAGGTGGTAATCCATGCGATCATCCTAATCACTCCTTGAAATCGAAATCAGCGTAGGTTTCCAAAATAGACTTCACATCTTTAGAGCGTGGAGAGTACTTCTTTTTTCTCTCTCTCAATGCAAAACCGGTCATGTCAAGGTCTACGTCAATGGATTGTAATGCTTGTACTGCTTCATCATTTGTATACGGATAGCGCAGGAATGCAATATTATCAGTACCGTTCTTTTTTGCCATTTTGAAGCTCTCTAGGAACATAGAAAATCCAACAGGATCTTTTGGGAAAGATTGAATGAACCTCGACAAAGGAATCTCTGGAGCATTTATTCCAAGGCACATCTTAGCAGCGTTTGCCGTTAGGAACTTTCTCCTATCCATTGACTTGATTGCATCTAAATAATCTCCGTGTATCACCAGTATCGGTTTCCCGATTCTGGTGCCAGGATGTTGTTTGTGGCAAATCAACCCGTAGTTTTCGGGTCTGGTACGTATCCCGTTTTTTTCCATATGGTCACAGAGAGCGTTTGATGCCACTCCTCCGTGGGAAACAACCCAAACATCGATGCTTTCAGCATTCACGGCGCTTGGGCCTAATGGCTGCATTGATATCACAGCAAGTCAGCTAACTCGTCCTGAATAATTTGGACTGCTTCTAAGATTTCGTCCTTGTGCCTTGCTCCGGTAATTACCATCTTTCCGGAACCGAAAATCAAGCACACTACCTTCGGGTAGTCTAGGCGGTAGATTAAGCCCGGGAATTGCTCAGGTTCGTATTCGACCTTGTCGAAAGGAAGGTGGAAGGTTAGATTGTTCAAGTTAAGTTTTCTTGGTTGACCAGCTTGTGGTTCACCGGTAAATTTGTCGTTACCATCGTAATCCTCAGGATAGTGCAAAGCGTAAGTTGCGACCATGTTTTGAACTTCAATCTCTACGTCTTTTAGGTCCCATGTTGTAATTCCTGCTGAGCGCAAGTCATTTATCATCCTCTCAATGCCTGTGTGGATGTTGTCTTCGTCTTTTCCACCAGTGCAAACAGCACGGCCGGAGCGGAACATTAGTATTGCGAGTTTTGGGTCTGATACCCTGTAAACCACACCAGGGAACTGCTCAGGTTCATACTCACAGTTCAACTGGATTGCAATGTCTGGAAGGTCTAATTCTTCTGCTACTCTTGTACTAGCAACAACGTTTACTACTGTCAAACGGTCCTCATCGTTCATAAAAGGGCCGATTATAAACCCCTATATAAAGAACAGTCCCTATTCATAGGGGTTCCAAAGAGGGGTTCCGCCGTCATTGTCAATCTTCATTCCGTCCGAAGCAAGTTTGCTGATAAGAGTTCTACCGCCCGCTAGTTCGATGGCTTCACTTGTCATTTTCGGATTCCTAGTCAAAGCGATCATACAACCACCTCCACCGGCTCCTGTTAGTTTGACTCCAAGTGATGATGGTGCAGCAGCTGAAATGAGAACTTCAAGTTCAGGACAGGAAACTCCAAGACTCCGCAATAATAGATGATTTTCGCTCATAGCCCTGCCTACCGATTCCATGTCTCCACTCATCAATGCGGCAATACCCCTTCTTGAAACAATTCCGATTGTTTCTATTTCTCTCATTTTTCCGGGCTGTTCTTTAATGAGATTTGCGACTTTTTCGACCTGCTCAGAAGTCGGAGCGTGAATTCCTGTGCTCCCAATTACTAACCAAACATCATCGATATTACTCAAATCTACAGAATGGACATGCCAAGAAACCCCGTTTAGAGATCTTGTATATATCCAGTTTAGATTATCCTCTATTTTATCAGATAACACGATGCATCCCCCGTGGGCGCATGCGCTTGAGTCTAGTGGAGATGCCCTACCACCTTGTGCATATGCTTCAACAGCATGCGCTAAAATGGCGCATTCATCTTCATCAACACAGTCTGCACCATTGACTACAGAGTCACCTTTGGAGGATGTCCAAGGTCCATCATAGATACTCCCGGGTCTAGCTGCTGTCCATCCTTCAGCCCAATCGTCATCTACCATCTGGCGGCCTCTTGCGCATCTTAATGCAGCGCTTGCAGCAACTGACAAAGCAGCAGAGGAACCAAGTCCGCTTGCTGGAGGTATATTTCCGGAGATCTTTATTGAAAGGGCTGGCCCTAAATCCCACAATCTTTGTTTCAGGGCTTCTACGTGCGGGTGTCTATCCGGGTGAAATGACATTCCATCTATTCTCCAATCATTGCTAAGTGATAGTTCGACACTCATCCTTTGATCGATGGCAACGGCGACTGCAGGTTGCCCGTAAACCACTGCATGCTCTCCAAAGAGTATGCACTTACCGGGGGCGCTCGCCTGCACCATGTACTCCGGTTGTGTATCGGGTACTTTGCCGTTGGGTTGAAGTCGTGTAATGACCTCGGTGTATCGATGCGGCACCCATTGGACGTCACCTATGCTGGTGTCTCAGGATGGTATATTCTGCTTATCCTAGGGGTTGTGTCAATCGGTTTCTTCACATATCAAGTACAAAAGGCGACGAGGTTGGTACTCTTGGGAGCCAGTGATAACCGGTTTGATTCATGGGGGTCGCGGATGAAGGAAACTGCAAGTGTTTGGCTTGGCCAAAGAAAGGTTTTGGAAGACCCAGTTGCGGGAATAATGCACGTTTTGATGTTCTGGGGATTCCTAATGCTTTCAACCGACATGTTTGATTTGGCAAGCGGAAATCGGTTTAGTGAACATCTTCTTCCAGACATAATTAGCCCTCTCTGGAATGGTATGGTTGAGTTAGGTTACACTAGCGCTCTAATTGGTTGCTTCTTGGCACTAAATCGCAGAGTACTGTTTACCCCTGAGAAATTAAAGGGTAAAAGCCAGCTCGAAGGTAATATCATTTTGCTTCTGATAATGACTATCTGCACAACATCTTTCGTTATCGAAGCAGGAGAAGGCCCTCACCCCACTTACGAGATGATTGGTGCGTGGGTTGCTGACAATTTTACAATAACCCAGTCTATTGTAAACTGGGCATATTGGGCCCACATGTTGGCTATATGCACATTCATGTTTCTAATTCCACTGTCGAAACATATGCATCTAGTTATGGCTCTACCGAACGTCTTCTTTTATGATACGCAACCAATGGCTAAGATGAAGCCATTACAAGTCAACGAAAACGGCACTGCTGTTTCATTAGATGAATTAGACATTGAAACATTTGGTGCTGCTCAGTATACCCAACTGACCTGGAGGAGCCTAATCGATGGCTGGGCATGTACATCTTGTGCACGTTGCCAGGATGTCTGTCCTGCTTATGCATCAGGAAAGGCGCTTAATCCTATGCAGATTATACATGATGTGAGGGCATACGCAAACGAGCATTCAGAAATTTTGTTCAAAGGAGAGACTCCAGAAGAAGACATAATCTCTAGGTTTGGAGAAGAAGCAGTTTGGGCATGTACTACTTGCAACGCTTGCGTTGATGTATGTCCTGTAAATATCGAACATGTACCAAAACTAACAGATTCAAGAAGACATCTAATGATGGAGAGAATGGAATTTGCGGAGGCTGTAGAGGAGACCGTAATGCCTCTAATGATGACAATTGAGAATCTAGAAAGCGATTCAAACCCGTATGGTATACCCATGCATGAAAGAGGGGACTGGGCAGCAGACTTGGATGTAAAAGTTGCAGAGCCTGCGGAATACATCTACTTCGCTGGTTGCGCAGCATCCTTTGATGAGCGTAACAAAAAGGTAGCAAGGGACACTATTTCCATAATGAAAGAGGCAGGCCTAGATGTGGGTATTCTAGGAATGCAAGAGGGATGTACTGGTGATGCAGCTCGCCGTGCAGGTAACGAGTATTTATTCCAGATGCTAGCAGAAACAAATCTTTCCACGTTTGAGGAAATCGGTGTGAAGAAAATAGTTGCATCATGCCCACATTGTTTCCACACCTTGGGAACCGAATACAAAGATTTTGGAGGCGAGGATATCGAAGTAATGCACCACTCGCAGTTAATCAATCACTTGCAAAGCGAAGGAAAGTTGCCCGAGCCTTCTCATGACGGGAATATCACATATCACGACCCATGTTACTTGGGCAGGATTGGTGGTGAGCTGGATGCTCCACGTAATGCGATTGGAGGGGTGGATGTTGAGACAGAAAAGCACGGTCGAGGCTCTTTCTGTTGCGGCGCAGGAGGTGCACAAATGTGGATGGANGAACACGTTGACGAAGGATACGATCGTGTCAATATTATCCGATCAAAAGAACTCGCTGAAACAGGGGCTGACACGGTCGCTGTTGGTTGCCCCTTCTGTTCTACTATGGTCACAGATGGTCTCTCACAGATAGGGTCTGAAATGGAAGTTAAAGACATCGCAGAAATCGTTTGGGAACAAATAAAATCCAATGATGCAAAAATAGAGGCTGCAAAAGCCGAAGCTTGACCTCTTACTCAGCGTAAGCGTAAATGTACGCCAATTGGACATCATCACGAATATTGGTGAGTATAACATCAATCTGACAACCTCCTGTAGATCCATCACACAGGTCTACATCGTTTTCGCTGATAGTAATCCGTTCACCAAGGCTCCAAGTTCCGTCATCGTCACTCGTGAATGTGCATAATTCACCACCTACCAATTTTCCATCCTCGCAAGCGATTGTATCCCCTCCATCTAGGATAATGCTTACTCCGAGTGCTGCCCAATTTACGTCATCTCCTTTAGTCATCTGTACATGAATTAAATCATCATCAGTGGCGTTGGATACCCAATCAGAGGCATCACTAAAGTCAAATTCATAACTACTCGGACTGTCAGAGTATGAATCTTCATCATCATAGGAGTAATCACACTTGCTAGGTCCATCTTCTTTGATTTCCTCTGCAATATCTTCGAACTCGTCACGCCAGTCTTCCATTTCCCCAAAGCCCTCTAGTGTTGCGTAGGAAAACATTGGCGCTTCAATGTCGCTTACCCATACATCACATCCATCGCTCATAGGTACAGTCATTACCGCTCCTCTTTCTAATGGGTAAACCATTATACGGTCTTTTGTATCTTTTTCATCTGAAAAGGAAATTAGGAAATAATCATCTCTTTCTTCAATGCTGTAAAAATCGCCAAATGGAGAATCGATGTAGCATAATTCACCTCGTTTTTGTGTATTAGTTTCAGAAAACGCCGTTTCAAAATAATCGCAATTATCTTCAATGGCTGGAAAAACAAGGTACACTGTATCCTCCTCGAATTGGTATCCAGCTCCAAATTCTTGCCAGTATATTGTTCCATAAAAATCGGGTTCAGTTAGATAGTCGTATATGAAGTATCCAGCAGTGCCTGCCCCTCCTAGGACTAATACAGAAACTACGGCGATTGTTGCTACTGACATACCACCACCTGTGGCAGCTCCTGCTGCTACAGTACCTGCTGTTATTGATCCGGCTCCGGTTGCAGAAACAGCCCCCCCTTGTCCACTTAAACCAACAAACTCCGAGCTTCCAAAAGGAGTTGCTATCATTTCTGCACCTGCTGTTGGTGGTTTAAATTCAGGATAATACTGGCATGTGTAGTGGGCAGCATCAACAGGAGTGTGACCCTGTTGAATAAGGGTCAGATAGTAATCCTGTGATTCCATCATTTAAATTCAAAGTGGTTTTAAATTTAGAATTTGGGATGGATAAGAGATTCTGTAACATCCAGGTCTTGTTTACCATCTCCGAAATCCTCTCTTTCATCCAATGTCATATCTCCGCATTCAACTGAAAACTCTAGAAGCGATAGTACAGCCTCTGGATGGAACTGCACAGTCCTTATTGGCCTACTGGGATGCTTGCAGACTGCTATTTTACAGTGTTCTGCTGAACCGATAACCTCCATTTCCCCAGCGTCAATAACATGGTCTTGGTGAGTGAAAAGTTGTCTTGTTTTATCACCGTTGGAATATGTGACATCTGCCATGAAAGCTGAACCTTCGCTAGCCCTCTCAACTTCTCCACCGAGGGCTTTACAGATAATTTGGTGACCGAAACAAATTCCGTAAAGTGGTACTTTGCAATTCTGAATTAGTGCAACAACCTTGTCCATCCACGGCTCCCACATGGATACATTTCTTCTGCTACCTGTAATAACAATCGCATCAGCCTCTTCAGGCACATCAGTTCTTATTCCAAATGAGTATTTTCTGGGCTCGTTGGTATGGGGTGCCCATAGGTACACTTGGTGGTTTGGAAAGTGTCTTGCAATTTCCTCCACCCCTTTCTCTCCAAAGGCTTCCCTTTCGGCTAACAGGTCTACAACCAGTAGTTTTGTCATTAATCCCCAACTCCTTTTTGTATTTCATCTTCGAACGAGGCTAAAGTCATCATGAATGAGAATACCATTAGGTATTCAAGAGGAGCAGCCCAGTTAATCCAAGGTTGTAGTTTGTTGAAATCCCATTTCCCTTCAACAAACTCTGGGTATTCCTGTAATCCTAAATTTATTGAATAAATCATGCCTAAATATGCGAGGAATGCGAATGAAATCGAGAAATACCTCATCTTTTTATTGAATTTACTCGCATTGGGCAAGGCTAGGTGAGTGACGACACCCCATGCCAATCCGAATTGAAAAACACTGGATGCGGTGATGACATGCAATCTTTCATGGTCGTAAATATCCCATATGGCCATCAAGGATAAATTGACGCCTACAATAGCGCCCAAAATACCTGAAATATGAATCCAATACCATCTTGCACGACCTCTGCATGAATTGAATAAGACATATGATACGTAGATTAAGATTAAGCCGTTGATAAAAAATCCGAATTTGAAAACTACTCGCTCCAATCCAGGGTAGTCTGCCTCTGATATGAAAAATGGGAAGGCTCTGTAGTTTCCACTAATTATGTGGATGATGGAGGTTAGAAGAACGGTTGCTAATGGCAAGGACCAACCAATTCTTGTGGCCATCTTGTTACTTATCACCGATATTCCTCCACAGTATCGCGAATCATATCGTCATAAGTCTTCCAAACTATTCCCAATTCTTTCTCTGCTTTTTTACTAGAGTATTTTGAGTCGCCTTTTGCGAATGATTTCGCCGCTGAGCGTGTAATCATTCGCTTGCCAGTAAAGATTCCCATAACCCAGTCTTGGAAAACTACAGCAGGCATCATCCACAGTGGTATGCCGATTTTAGGGAATTTCATTTCTGGATACATCTTTTTTGCACGCTTGAAAAGATCGTGTATTGTTCCTCCCTGATGGGGTGCCAGCACGTAGCGTCCTCCCGCCTCATCGATTTCGTACGCTTTCCTGTGAGCTGTTGCAACATCATCCACGTGAACAAATGCAAGAGGTACCTTGGGCACAGCGGGATATTTTCCTTTCATCGCATCTCCAATTATATCAGTGGATGGTGTAGGACGTGAGAACGAACCTCCTAGTACTCCACTTGGGTTTATTACTCTCAAGTCAAGGTTTAGTTCCTCGGCTAATTCCCAAGCCTTCCTTTCGGATTCCGTTTTACCTTGAGTGTAGGGGAGAGAAAAATTGTCATTCCAATTTGCTTCGTCTTTGACGTGTCCTTTGGGTGTAGAACCAACAGCAGCAACAGAGGAAGTGTATACGATACGAGAAATACCAGCTTTTGCTGCTGCTCTGAATACAATTTCAGTACCCTTGTTTGCAGTGTCAAGAATCAACTGCCCATCACCGCTGGTGGCGTAAATTGTGGCCAAATGAAACAAACCGCTTGCACCTTCGAGTGCTTTGTCCCAGTCATCCTCAACTAACACATCGGCTTCAACAAATTCCATCTCTAAGTTTGGGGCTTTGTCTAATGAGCGCACAGTTCCTCTTACAGTATATCCTCGTTGGATCAGTTGTCTGCAAAGGTTGTTGCCAATGTGGCCATTTGCTCCGGTTACGACAACAAGCCCCTCCATATACTTCCGTCCACCTTTGTATCTTGAATCATACCATTGTTTGAATAGATGTGTGCTACCCCACGAGTTATATGCCTCTGCGTGTGCATGATACAAGACGCCGTGAAAAAGTGGTTTTTACTACTATGAATCCTGGTGTTGTCAACATGTATGTATGTGGTGTAACTGTCTATGATTTGTGTCACTTAGGACATGCGAGATGCTACCTATCATTCGATTTGATACATAGGTGGTTGGAAAAATCAGGATATGACGTAAATTATGTTCAAAATTTCACAGATATTGATGATAAAATTATCAATCGAGCAAACGAAACAGAACAAGATTGGAAACAATTAGTTGAAGAAAATATTATCACTTATTATCGTGATATGGATAGATTGAATATCTTGAGAGCCGATTCATATCCGCGATGTACTGATTATGTTGATGATATGATTAGTATAATTCAGGACCTAATCGACAAGGGTAATGCTTACGCTGCAGATGATGGTGTTTATTTCAGCGTTGATAGCGCACCTGAAAAATATGGTCAATTAACAGGACAAAATATCGAATCTGTGCGAAGTGGCGCCGGAGGAAGGGTAGATGGTACCGGATCAGGGAAGAGGGATCACAAGGATTTCGCTCTATGGAAATCAGCAAAGCCAGGAGAACCAACATGGGATTCACCATGGGGCCCAGGACGGCCAGGCTGGCATATCGAATGTACTGCGATGAGTATGGATGCCTTTGGGACACAATTCGATATTCATGGCGGTGGACATGACTTACTATTCCCGCATCACGAGGCTGAAATATTCCAGGGAGAGTGTCACACGGGTTGTTCACCAGTAGTACATCACTGGTTGCATAATGGATTTGTTAACATAGACGGAGAAAAGATGAGCAAGTCACTTGGTAACTTTTGGACTATTGAGGACATTTTACAAAAAATAGATCCGCTGGTGCTACGTTTTTCACTCATAAATGCCCACTACAGGTCCCCAATTGACATGAATGAGCAATTATTGAAGGATGCAGAAAAAAATCATTCTAGACTTGTGGCAGTCTACAAAGCAGCATTAGAATTGGTAGGAATAAATTGCCCGCCCTTACCCGAAGGCGATGTATCTTCCCAAATTCCGCTAGTCAAGAGTCTGGGCTTATTGGAAAAAATGGCTCAAGGATTTGCTATTGCCATGGATGATGATTTTAATTCCAGAGAGGCTTGCGCTAAAGTCCTTGGTGCTATAAGAGAAATGAGTAAAATGCTTGGCTCCCTGGAAGGTGATGACTTGGGAGCTTATGCTCAGCATTGCGTAGAATGGCTGGAAGATACAGCAGGAGCCGTGTTAGGGGTTTTACCAAGCAGAGAGGAGACTCTAGCAGAACCTGAAGACGACCCAAGAAGGGCAGAAATCGCAGACCGAGTGGAAAACCTGTTAGCATTAAGAAGTCAAGCAAGGGATGCAAAGAATTGGGCTGAGGCTGATGCTATTCGTGATGAATTGGCAGACCTAGGAGTTGTTGTCACAGACACATCGGATGGGCCGATTTGGGATTTAGTCTAACCTTCAGGCGGCTTTAGAGGCGGCAATTCAGGTATGAAACCATCATCTGCCTCATCATTGACTGAATCGGCCATAGACTCCTTTTCTTTTGAAAATATTATGATTGCTACGGACAAGGCAAAAATGATGACCATAACAATACCCAAGGTGAATATTGGGTCTTTTCCATCTGATAGTGCTTCATCGTTGGTTTCCTCATCACAAATCCCAATGCAGGTATCCTCATCTGAGGTGTTATCAATAGAATCACCGTCTAAAGTTTCTTCAGGGTAGTTACATGTTCCATCGTCGCTATCAGCCCTAGAATTGTAGTTCAGAGCCTCAGGGTCGGTACATCCAAGCACAGGTAATGGATCTACAGTCTGATTTAAGTAATCAGAATCGTCAACGAAAGGCCGCTGTCCATCAGCNTCATATGTGATGTCATAGTAATCGTATAATTTTGTCATATCTATGTGATAATTTGCATGGGTTGAGCGATTGACAACATCGAAGAACCTATCATCGCCAATCGTATAGATNGGGTCNAGTGTGACGTTCTTCAGTCGGTTTACATTATCTCTGTAGTCACCGTCAAAATTAGTCCCCAGCCAATCTTCAATTTCCGAGTCAGTCATTCCTGCTACATCGTTCCAGTTTGCCTTAATGTCGTCGAATTCATTGCGCATTGCCATAGCAAGACCTGATTCAATGTCTTCCCAGGTCTGCATTCCATCCACAACTGATGTGGATGTTACATCGATNGCTTTTGAGAACCCGCTACCGTTGATGTATTCCCAGTCATTACCTTTCATTGCACTCATTAGGTCTATATCTCCGAATACCGGTTTTCCATGGACGACAGTTAACCTAACGTCAGGGTCGATCGCTTCTATTAGGTTCCTGTATGGGTTTTCATGAAACGTATCAATTACGACTATGTCTGCGTACATGCCTGCCTTTAGTTGACCAACAAATCCATCCCAATTGCTTATCTCTGCTGCGTTACATGTTACCATCTCTGCCAACTCGTAATCAGTGAAATGTCCACCTAAAATCTCTCTATTCCACATATCTGCTACCTTTAATTCGTGAAGATTATTTTTTGTTCCACTTGGACCCCAATCAGGAGCAATAGAGATTGTTATTCCTGCATTGTCAGCAGCAACAACATCGGTAGTNTCCCCATAGAGTACTAAATTTGAGAATGGTGACCAAACNAGACCTGCTCCGGTTTGTCCCATTTTATTGAACTGACTTTGGTCCATTCCAGTTCCGTGGATTACCACGGTTTCGTCCATAATCAGTCCTTTGTCCCACAAAGCATCAAACTCTGCTCTGCTACTTTGGTCGACACCCTCAGAAAGATGAACAAACCAAGCGTTAAGAGAACCTGATTGATTTTGAGAGATTAGATGACTTCCAGTGTAGTCAGAATCTGCAGCACCACAAACAGCACAAGTGCTTATACCGTCTTGTCCGAAGTTGTACAATTCAATATTCCGCGACAATAAGCTGTCCCACGCATCGGTTCCACTTCCCGGTGAGCCCTGAACTGCGGTTACGCCTCCTGCTACTGCCTGCACCTCTGCATACTTCATCTGCTCTGCAGACATGTCCCATCTATTTCGCGATTGCATGTTGGTTTTCATCCAAGTTATACTTGGCCCATAGTCCCAATTATTTCCCCATTGGTAGCGATTTGTATAACCACCTTCCTCGGATTTTTGGGATTCAGATAAATGAACTTCAAAATCCCACAATGGAATGTGATTATAGTGCATGTGATTGTGTAAGTCGATCAGTCCTGGGTAGATTGTTGCCTCTGTGTCGTAGANTGTTACGTTGTCTGTGTTGATTGGCGGGATNTCTCCNTCNGCCCAAATCGCAACAATCATGCTACCTTCTATCATCATGTTTCCATTCTCTATNACATTGCTCTNACCAGTCATTGTGACAATTCTTCCTTTGAGGATGTAAGACTCTGCTGTGTTGTCAGATTCAGTGAAACACGTACCTTGTCGCTCAGCAGGGTTAGGGTCAGTCTTCCAAAGACTACCATTTTCTGCAATTATGTACACTTTATCCCACCAAGAGTCCTCTCCAGGGTAGGACATAGAATCGATTAAATTCCCGTCTGCGTTCATTAATGTGGCAGTGTCACCATCCCAATAGTCCAGTTCGATATCAGTATTTGCTCGGTAGAATGTTATGCTTTCACCAGCGTCAATGGTGGTGTTCCAACCAATTCTGCACGGAGGGCTACCACCATCTGTTATATCATCAAGGATCCAATCAGAGATGTCAACAGATTGTGTACCAGTATTTGTAATCATGATGTACTGATCAGAATATGAGCCTATATCGCCATCTCCATTCCAGTCGGTTCCGTTATACTGTGCAGAAGAAGCAGATACAAGAATTTCCTCTATCACTATTCCTCCTTCCTCAGANGTTTGGCTTGTTCCAGTGATTGGGAAGAGTGCAATAATCAGAATCATTGCTACTATTATCCGGCGCATGGATTTGACCAATCAGTAACAGCACATGAAGTAACCTACTCCAAGGTACGAAAATTTTACACCCATACGATACCCTCAAATTGTACCTATCATGCCCACAGGCCATGCGACGAGCGCTNTTTATGCTGGCAATTCTTTTGCCGGCTATGTTCTCTGGTTGTTTCGGAGAGGATGAGATAGCATCTCAGTCAGAAGAGAAACAATCAGCATACCCACAACCTTGGGAGCGCACGGACATATCTTATGACGACAGCGATGTGTTCAGTCGTGTCACAGAAAATGGTTCGCATGGNATTGATGCAGTCAGGAGTGTCTACGTAGATGTTCCAACAATTACAGCTGCAGATGGAGGTGCAGGATTGACAGGTGATGCTATGGTTCATTTGGGATTATGGTTGCCNGTAATTGAGGGATGCGACTGGGAATCTGGCAATTTAACAGATGAATGCCGGGTTCCTGTGATTGCAGAAGTCGGCCCATACTATAACGACGGTGATGTTGATGCATTAACTCCAGCCGATAGATTGGGGAGATTCTTGATTGAAAATTACGTACCCCATGGCTATGCAGTGGCTCAAGTGAGCGTATTTGGTACAGGAGAATCAAACCATTGTATGGATCTCATGGGAACAGACGAGCAGAGAGGTATTGATGCCGCTGTTACTTGGTTAGGTAGTCAGGGTTGGTCAAGCGGTAAGGTTGGAATAATCGGTAAATCGTACGATGGAAGCACCCCATGGCAGGCTGCGACATTTGGAAATCCCTACCTTGCCACTATAGTTCCAATGTCTGGCTTAATTGGAGTTCATGAATTGATGTGGAGAAATGGAAGTATGGAAGCTCGTGGCATGATAATGCACAACGGAGTATACGGTACATTCGGAGTAGATGGGGACTCTCAAGATATTCAGAATGCATGTGAAGGATATGCTGAGGGTTATCTGAATGGCCCTGCTGCCTACTTGTCCGGTGGCATGGTTGATTATGCTGGAAACACATATTGGACAGAGCGGTCATTCTTAGGAAGAGTCTTGGACAACTACAACGGGTCTGTCTACATAATTCAGGGAATGCAAGATTGGAACGTCGATCCGCACATGGCCTTCCCTATACACCAGCAAGTCGCCGATGCTGGAATTGAAATCAAGACGCTTGCAGGTCAGTGGGCACATGATTACCCTGACAGAGTATCAGGCCACAGTTCTCAGGGTGCAGGAAGAGGTCAAGAAGCATACCCATACACNCTAAGATGGGATTGGGCAGATGAGATGCTTTACTGGTTTGACTGGTATCTCAAAGGAGAGGGTGATGCACCAGTACTGGGAGTCGAGATNCAAGATAATCGAGGTGGATGGAGATTTGAGTCTACCTGGCCTGCGGAAGATACCTACTACATGCCAATTCGGGCAGACGTCATGAATCCGTCGGGAGCCTCGGTTGGTAGTCCATTGTCTTTCGAGCCTATCACTATGTCATACGGGCCGTTTGAAAATGACACGTANATTGCNGGTATGCCTTCGTTCCATATCTCGGCAACTCCTCATGACACNAGAAACGGACATATCTTCATCGANATGACGGATGATGCTGGNATACACTTGGGTCATGCAGTGATGGACCTAAGATATCATGCAGGTGGTAGAGACGGAGTTTTCCAAATTACTCCGTTCAGTACAGTAGTAGCAAAAATGGAATTCATGCCAATGGATGTATTCTTGGCAGCAGGGGAATCCATTCACTTTACAGTAACTCAAACCGGCGAAGANTACGTACCAAGTCCAGCAGCGACTGGATGGTTTACAGTTAACTGGGCTGCGTCTACTCTGACATTACCAATAGTAGAGAGAAACTGTGACGACTTATTCCAAATACCAATGGCAGAATATGGCGAGTCTGCAGGAAGAATCTGCTGATCAGAATCGTTCTAAGATTGAGTTGAATACGTTTTTCGCATTACCACTGGACCTTTCAACAAGTCTCCTCACAATAAGCTCTGGTGTAGAACGTGCGAGATGATTTCTTCGAGGTGTNCGGTCAACNATTAACTCAAGNTTTTCATCAAGTCCTCTAGCCTCAATTCCATCGGTTCTCAGATTTTTACCCGAAGCCTCGATTATTGATGGTGCAAGATGTGTGACCAGTAACATACAGGTTCCAGCATGAGATTCGGCTGCCTCGAGCATGCCTGCAATAATCCTCGCACCTGCNCCCGGNTCTGTTATCGCTTCAAGTTCATCAGCCANGATTAGTTTCGAGTCGTCNTTTGAGACTACTTCTGCAAGTTGCAATAGTGTCTGCTCTAATGCTCCAGCAGACTGGGTGCCTCCAGCCTTGGCGAGCACATGTAAGGATTCAACCCGTCCAATTTTAGCCGCTTTTGCAGGAACGGGTAACCCCATGTGCGCTAATATCGTACAGTGTGCTAATAACTCTAGCATAGTTGTCTTACCGCCACTATTTGCACCCGTTAACAAGGCAATTGATTGTCTGTCTNCTTTGTCTGCACAATTTCCTAACCCATAATCCACAGGGTCCGGAGTGCCGTCAATGAGAAGATGCCTTCCAGATTTTATTGAGATCCCATGGTCCGTAATTTCAGGCATCACAGCGTTTACATCCCTTGCCCATCTACCNATTGTAAGCCACTGGTCTAATTCCACTAACTTACGGAGAGACTTTTCACATCTAGATTTCAAGGGCGCAAGTCTTCTTGCTAATGATATCAGCCTGTCAGATTGTGTGGTTTTCCACAATTCTTCAAGTTGGGAGTCAACCCCATCTAAAACACTTCTATCCACCTTGGTCGGCCATTCTGATTTGAATATGTTTCTCGGACATCTTACACCAACGGAGGATAACAGACTAGAGATCTCNTCGGTTGCAGATTCGATTGCCTGCTCTATCGAATCACTGGTTTGCTGAGCTAATTTNCTCTGAAGCGAGGCAGCATCTGCCAATGCTTCCAACATGTCGGAACCGGACAAATCCAACTTGACATTTTTCATTGCAGAATCTACCTCTTCGTGAATTCGCTTTTCCATTTCTTTTGCTAGAGGCCATAATTTGTCTCTAACATCAGCAATCGCTTCAGAGTCTGCCTCATTTGACATCTCGTCCAGAAGCTCTTGCAGAATCGGCATCCGTATTTCATTGAAATATTTCATGAAACCGTTGCCNTCAGGCAATGTTGAAAGCAATTCNAGTGACTTCCGGTTGTGCTCAAACCAGCCNACACATTTCTCTGGTAATATCATGTCAATGCTTGCACCATCTGGTAGAACTAGCCAGCCTTCCGGTGTCTGTGGTGGCCCATCACTACCAACCCATGTTACCGATTTGAATACCTTGTAATCTTTCCATGTTTCTTGTTCAGAAGGTGTCAAAACCCTGCAGAATCTCTTTAATTGTTCAAGTGGTTTTTTGCTAACCACAACCCGTTCGTAATTCCCATCTACTTCTGTTGGTAGATTAAGTCCTTGGATTACNAATTCACACTCGATCGCCTGTGAGATAATTTCCCTGCGAGAGGTGATGTCTTTTACTGGCATCAGATTCTTCAATCTTGAGCGAGTCGACGAGTTCAGAGCGTGACTTGAGATAGCTCCTATGAGTTCTCTGTGAAGGCGTAAGGATTCTGGTGTTGCTAGAAAGTTATCAATACCATTCAATGACCTTGCAAGNCTGTCTGCACGCTTTATGGAGACTCCATCAACTTCCGCTATTATTTCGGTTTGACCATCTGCAAGCAATTGCAAGACTTTGTCCTCTGTACCAAAATGGTCGGTCAATTTCCTAGCTAATCCCGCCCCAACTCCAGGTAAAGCCTTCAGAACCATANCAAAAAATCAATGTCAAAGGCTTTTGAATATAATGGTCACAGAAGCGTTCACTTTCACTTCAGATTTACCCTTCGACAATTGAAGGCCCTGGAACATAAACGGGCATTTCAATTTCAACGGCAAATAGTGGGTCAGGGTCGCTAGAATCATGATATGCGACCACGACTCCGCCATCGTTTAGTATTGCAAGTGATGCNAAATCAAAACGAATGTCGTTACCCGCTCCACTTGTAGAATCCAAGTCGCCCAGCCCAATCATTGTGATTGTGTCAGGTTCCATCGACTCTGAGTACTCGCGAACGTGGTATAGGATGTCTTTGTCTGGGCCTTCTGCTGATTGATACCTGACGTTNAGTACGAANAGGTCCAATGCTCCATTTGCTTGGAATTCCCACTCCTCAATTGCCGTCCAATCATCATCAGAATAGTTTTGTGTGNCCCACGTGGCTCCACCATCGTAAGANAGNTGGTGGGTNAACGTAGTTCCTGCTAGGCTCACACAATGTATTGCTCCGGTAGAATCGATTTGACAATATTCACTTGGGAATAACGCATCATGCTTATTCCAGTTTAGAGATGTATCGAGGAANGCCGATGTTCCATCAGAGAAATATTTTGGGAAATATAAGCCGCCGCTGGGTAAGGGAAATGCTCTCATNTCCTTGTGAGGNTTGTTTACNTCGAAGTATTCGCCCGGATTTGAAAAGTTCAAATCAACATCTTCGCTGCCGGGGTTAGAATTGCGACCGGCAAATTGGAAGTTGTAGTAGTTCAAGNCATCAACGCTAATTTGCCCTCCAGCGTTCATCGATTGATGCCAAAAATTAGACACAACGAGACTTGCCCATTCGCCAGAACCAATGTTCGAAGTGATTGGTCCAACGACTTCGACCTGCCAAGATCTATCGTAGAATGGTTCAGTCANTCTGTTGTAACACCAAGTCCACTCATCTTCTGAGGCGTCATACAAAATTGCGTAGAACTTGTCCAACTTCATATCCCCTCCTATGTACGGGAACCAAGACATGGAGATGATATCNCCATTAGTTGCTTGAACAATGCTTCCTTCTCCCAANCCTTCCTGTCCTGGGTTTGTGGGTACAGGTGTTCTACACATTGGATCTGTCAATGCTCCTGGAATATATGTGTCCCACTCATGTCCTCTATCGTGCGACCAGACAGGATATTCTCCACCAATGTTCAGAATCGTTCCATCTATTGTTGTGGCAAGNTAGTGTTCACAACAATTTCCCCCATATTCCTTGTTGAAAACTGCCCAGGATGTTTCTGTACTTTCATTGAGATTCAAGTCAATGGTTACGAATTCCCAAGGTGAAATGGGTGCAACTGGGTCAATAATNTCGTAATTTGACCATATTGGCGTTTCGATAATTTCTTCCTTTNCAACAATNTCTCCATCTCCGAAGCAACCTGCAAGCAGTGTACTTAGTGCTAAAAGAACGGCTAGAGAAATCCTTTTCATTTTCATGACCTCGAAACATTATACCAAATCGTGGAACCATCGACTTCAAACGAATCTCCACTGCCTTCACCGATATTGAATACGGATTCGCTAGACCTCGTTTCTGCAATAATCCAATTAGCATCTTCCTCGAATAATTCCGGAGCATCTTTCATCCATACTTTGAGAGAAATTGTGTCTTCGATTGCAAGGTCTAAGTCTTTTCTTGCAGCNTGGATTCTTCGAGTAATGTCTCGAGCAAGGCCTTTCGATAATAGTTCAGGCGTATCGGCCATGTCCAGTACCAGAGATACAGAAGAGTCGGCAATTTGTACCGTTTGTGCAGCAAANCCCTCTCGCTCAACCCGACGCAGTTCTATGTCATCCATACCAATTTCATATCCTGCGATTGTCAGATTACCGGCTTCGATACTAGCAATCATTGCTTCACTATCCCCATCTGAAATTCCTTGCAAGACCTTGGGTAAATCCTGTCTGCATTTTGCCCCAAGGGTTCGTCGGTTTGGAACGACCTCCACTCTTTGGAANCTGTCCAAATCCTGTTCTAGTGAAATCACTTCTACGTTCAACTCCTCCGCTAAAATTTCATGGAACGCTGACAAATCTGGTCCGCTAACAATCCAACCTTCTGAACAAGGTAATCTCTGTCTACGGTCTGCATCGACCCTGATTCTGCGACCAGTTTCAGCGAGTTCTCTAACCAATGCCATCGTTTGGATAACTTCTGAATCGATCTTCCCTGCTTCAGGCCAGTCAGCGAGGTGNACAGATTCACCTTCCAGATTTCTGTGAATGGCATCTGACATGAATGGCGATACGGGAGCTATAAGTCGAGAGACAGTAACAAGCACTGTGTGTAATGTGTGTTGACAAGCCAGTTTGTCATCGCTGTCNGATTCCTCCCAAAGCCTGCGGCGAGAACGTCGCACGTACCAATTAGAAACGTCGTTGACAACAAACTCCTCGATATCTCGACAGGCTTTGTGGAAGTCCCAATTCTCAAATTGTTCAGTACTACCTACCACAACTTCAGCTAAGCGGGACAGGACCCAATCGTCCAGAGGTGTGTTCTTTCCGCGAGGTGAACTTTCTGGATCAAAGCCATCCAGTGCCGCATAGTCTGAGTGGAATCTGTATATGTTCCATAGGGTCAAGAACATCTTACCGTAGGTTTCTCGTACACCATTAGGGTCGAATTTTAGCGGATTCCAAGGAGCTCCTGCAGTGACCATATACCATCGGGTCGCATCGGCTCCCTCTCTATTGAANTGGTCCCACGGGTCAACAATATTTCCTTTGGATTTGGACATCTTTTTGCCTTCAGCGTCTAGAATCAATCCTAGCGACAGGCAACTTTTGTAGCAAATTGAATCGAAAACAGTGGTACTAACNGCGAGTAATGTGTAGAACCATCCTCTTGTTTGGTCAACACCTTCACAGATGTAGTCAATCGGGAAATTATTCTCGAATTTTCCTTCCTCACCAAATGGATGATGCCACTGAGCGAAAGATGCACAGCCTGAGTCGAACCAACAATCCATGACNAAAGGTTCTCTCTTCATATCTCCGTCACAGTCTTTGCAGACGAGAATTGTATCATCCACATAGGGGCGATGCAAATCATCAGCGACTGGACTTCCCGGTTTTGCCATGCTCGCCATTTCCTCTACTGAGCCAACACAATGTTGACTTTCACAATCTTCGCAAATCCACACAGGCAGAGGTGTGCCCCAATATCTCTCTCTACTAATAGCCCAGTCCTTGACGTTACGTAACCACTCGCCGAATCTACCTTCGCCGACCCAATCTGGTGCCCATTCAACTTGGGAGTTAAAATCTAACAACTTGTCTTTGACTGCGGTCATTTTGACGAACCACGAATCCATTGCGTAGTAGAGTAGTGGGTGTCCAGTCCTCCAACAATGGGGATAATCGTGGAGGTACATTTTCTCTCTGTAAAGAAGATTTGATTCGTGTAGAATCTTGATTATTGTGTCATCACAATCTTTCACATACCTTCCGTCTAGTTCTGAGTGTGTCCCTTGCAAAAAGGAGCCATCTATTCCCACAGTGTGCTGAGCAGGAAGACCGACTTCCATCCCTAGATTGTAATCATCTTCACCGTACATTACAGCGGTGTGCACTACTCCAGTACCATCGGTTGTTGTAACCCAATCTGCACCGATAACAGTCCATGCAGATTCGGACCCGTTTCTATCCACTGCACCTGGGAATAACGGTTCGTAAGAGCGCCCGATCAGGTCGCTTCCTGGGAATGTTTCGACCTCTTCGCAATGATGTCGCATTACTTCCTTGAACAGATCTTTTGCGAGGATTAATTCTTCACCTACCTCTGCACCTCCATGTCCTTCCCAGTTTTCCGGTTTTGCCGTCACCTTGACTCTNACGTATTCAACGTCAGGCCCAACAGCAAGGCCCACATTTCCTGGTAGTGTCCATGGCGTTGTGGTCCATGCGAGTATTGAAGCATCGTTATCTTTCATTTTGAATTTCACGTAGACGGATGGCTCCTCTACCTCCTTGTATCCTAGTGCAACTTCGTGACTTGAGTATGAAGTTCCTGTTTGAGGGCAGTATGGAAGTACTTTGTAACCTCTGTATAGCAGGCCTTTTTCGAACATCTTTTTGAGGGCCCACCAGCATGATTCAATGTATTCATTGTGTAGNGTAACATAAGGCTCGTCNAANTCACACCAGTACGCCATACGCTCAGTCATTTCCCTCCATGCTGCTTCGTAAGTCCACACAGATTCTCGACATTCTTTGTTGAATTCCTCCATCCCAAATTCTTCAATTGCCTCATTACTCATCAAGTTTAGGCGTTTTTGCACTTCGATTTCGACAGGTAGTCCATGGGTATCCCATCCCCCTTTTCTTTCAACGAAATTACCCTGCATTGTTTTCCAGCGACAAACTAGGTCTTTGTATGTCCTAGCCACAACGTGGTGAATCCCAGGTTTTCCATTAGCGGTGGGCGGGCCTTCTAGGAAAATGAACGGCTTACCTTGTTTCCTGTTGACCACAGTTTTGTTGAACAAATCTTCCTCTTGCCAAGTAGAAAGCAACCCAGTTTCAAGCGAAACTGAATCCAATTCTTCAGTGCTGTGAGGGGTGGCCATGTATGCTGCGAGGAGCCAACCCGTCTTGAAACAGTCGTTTCACTACGTCGCAATTATCCACCAAAACCAAACCTATGGAAAATGCTGGAGAGGGGTTGCTTTGAATTACGTTGACTCTATGCGGTAAACGCATGGCATCCCCAAATAGAGGAGTCTTGGCGTTCGCGCTAAGTTTGCTATTCCTTTTTTCAGGTCCGCTGTCGCAGTTTTACACTCTAGATAATACCGATCTGGAGCTTGGTGAGAATATTTCGAAAAAATCCAGTAGTAATCAGGCACANAATGTCATTATTCCCAGTGCTGGAACCTATGGAAATGGTCCGTCATTAGAATTNGAATCATCTCATGCCCTGCAGACAGTTTCATTCTCTGTTGAGGCTAGTAACACNACGAGAGCAACTGGATTTGATTGGTCTGATTGGAATCAGGCTGGTTTCTCTANACAAGGTCTCACAATCGAAGATGATGGTTCGTTGATGCTAGGTTTCCAAGGCGTAGTGTGGGATTTCGAAAAGAACGCAAACGGGTGGGTCTCCTCAAATTCAAACTTTGGACAAAGAAATACTGCTACAACCTGTGGGATGAGCGGAGGTAATGGTGCATCTTGGTGGACAAGAGGAGGATCTGTAACTGTGACAAGCCCACCAGTCAATCTAGTCGGGCATGCAGGTCTTTCAGTACAAGCTTGGATAAAACAGGGCACATACTCATGTGGGGAAGAGCCTGACACGAACGAGAATTTCTATCTTGAGTACAAGAATTCTAACAACGNTTGGACCCAAATACAGTATTTACCGGGAGCCCCAACAGGTGGCGGTGTAACCAATGTAAATTACAACCTGCCTACAAACGCATATCACTCTGATTTTCAAGTAAGAGCTAGACAGAATGCAGGGTCAGGTACATGTTGTGATTATTGGTTCTTTGACGATGTAATAATTCCCGGAACAAAGGGTGCAAATCTAACAACACCTTCGTTTGGATGGTCCGTTAATTCGGATGAAAAGATTGATCCAGGGAGATTTCCGCCAATTTTCTTGGATGCAACTATTCCTGAGGGCGCTCACTTAAACTGGACTGTAATCGATGATGATACCGATGTTGCAATACCCGGATTAACAAATCGGTCAGATGTCTTTGTCGACCTATCTGCAATAGATTGGGATGTCCACAAATCTCTCAGATTGCAANTAGAATTTTCCTCAAATCAATTAGGAGAGTCCCCGAGGTTATACGGTATCTCTGGTGGTGGAAAGCACTACAATGAGCTAGTCTCTAATCCTGAAAGTCAAGGTTGGGAATTGGACAATTCATCATGGCACGATAGCGATGGCAAATTGCTAGGTCAATCTAATTCCACAATGATGTCTCCAACATATGACATTGACATGCCTTTCGCATCTTACAAGTTCGAGATAGAGGGCCAGGGAAATATTACCGAATATGTTTCAATTGATCGAGCAAACTGGATTGAGACTAATTCTTCATCCAACAAAATCGATCTTACTCATCCAGCATCAGTAATCCAATTCAAATTTGAGAGCGATTCAGAACAATGGGAGATTGACAAATTAAAACTTCAGTTATATCCCACAGTTGCAATNTCTTCTCCAAGGATGGATATTGACGAAGATGGTAGAAATGAATGGTCAGTGACAGACAAAGGAGTTGGAACTTGGGGCAATCAAGATGTGTTGATTGATGGTAATTCGAGTACAATATTTCCAGTCGGTCTAAATCCGACTACCTGGCAGAGTATTTTGGTTCCCCGAGATGCTAAATCGTTTGAATTATCAGTAGACAAGGTCAGTACAATTGGACTTGGCGTACAGACTATTGCTGTTTGGATAGGTNNTACAATGGTAACCCAGACTGGTGGTAATGGTTACGTAGATGGCCTGCGTTTGTCTCTAAATGAAACAGAGCTGGAAAATCTNAATTATGAAACTAGGACAACACCTCCGGTAAAAATAGTTGCAGGAAAGGAGTATATTCACGCAAGAGTAGAGATTATTTCAGATGCAGGAAACTACAGAATTGGCGGGATAGGTATTGGTTACGATGCACACGATGTTGTCACAGCAACAGCTCTAGATGACATGGTCCTTGCGATTAATAGAGCAAGGCTTGATTCTTCCAAGGCTGCAAGTTTGCCTCTCAAATTCACAGCAAATTACCCGTGTTCTCTACGAGTAGCCCTCATTTCTTCAACCTCCTCAGGAGACGTTGCGATGGGTGCAATGACTTGGACTAACGACTCACAAACACTTACACCCTCGCAGATGTGGAGGGAGGTAAACACTCGTGCACAAACTTACTCTTCTTCACCGCATAGATTGATTGTTAACATGTATACAGAAGACAAGAATGCTATGTGGTTCATACCTATTCAGGGCCAAGGTATAATCGCAACTGGTGACCATGAAACGTTGATTTTTGCAGANGATGGTATTAGNCAAAGCGAAACCAANAATTTACATGATTTAAACGCTAAATTTAGAACTGCTCAATCCTTTGATGACCAGTCTGAAATGAGATTTGAGGTACGTGTTGAATTAGCCAATGGAGTAGTTTCTATGCCAGCCATAAGAACATGGTCTAGCCAAGCAATAGACAATGATTTGGAAATCCAATCCATGGTAATTACTACAGACAAAGGTGTAGTAGGTTCAGACTTGGATTATCTTATGGCGGAGGATAACATAAGTATTCACGTCGATATTGGATTCGAGGAAGGAGGTGATTACGAGAAACCGTACCCGGGAGAGTACGAACTTCGTTTGACTGAAAATGGTCAAACCATCGCAAATACNACCCAGTACAATGGTTCTTATTGGGTAGTAGATACTGTCACACCCTTCAAAGCTGGAAATCTAACATATGAGGTCGAGGTTATACCTCTCGCAGGTGGCGGATTAAATGGGCCTTCAGTGGTAAATAGAACGTTCATCGTAGATCCATTAGCACCAGTCGTTGCGAGTTCAAACATCAGATATTTTGACCATTTGCAATCATCAATGAATCAACAAGTGATAATCAACATATCAGATCAACCAGTGTTGCCCGATGATGTTACTTTGATGCTGTGGATGGAATGGGCTAACGATCTTGATGGAGATGGGTGGCCTAGCGTTGGAGAATACATTCCTCGGAAGATGACAAACCCGATTAATTTGGGTACAACTGCTGGAAATTACATTGCAACAATCGACGACACTGCTGCTTTCGCTGGAGAAAAAGTAGCC
The DNA here is from genome assembly GCA_002720115.1 of Methanobacteriota archaeon. GTDB lineage: Archaea > Thermoplasmatota > Poseidoniia > Poseidoniales > Poseidoniaceae > MGIIa-K1. The sequence continues at coordinate 16,203 of PBGS01000002.1, read as the reverse complement.
GGTTACGTTATTGGTAGCGATCCCTCTGGGCATCAACTTCTAGGAGGTGGCTCTGAAATGGCAGATAANCACTTATTCATGTACCAAATTATGGCTGATGGAGCTCCGGTGATTAGTCCTGAAGGCTTCGAATGGGCCGGAGAGCGTAGGGCTTGGCTACATCCGGGGCAATCATACGAATTGAATATCTCATTTACTGAACCTAACGGGATTTCAGATGTAGAAGAAATACAGGTTTCTCTTGCAGATAATATCGTGAGTGATAGACTAAATTTGCGATGGAACTCCAATACCAATGAATGTGTCAGTGAGACGACTCACATAATTATCAGCAGTTGTAGAATTAATGACGAAAATGGCTTCACTCCAAGTCCTTATGAGCAGAATCTTGTACTTGCATTAGAGTTGATTCCACAGTGGAGTCTGCCTGATTTGGGAGATACAAGGAGAGAACCTGTAGTCCGAATACAAGACCGTGCNGGCAATCAAAACGAGGTAAGTTTCCCTCAAAATCGCTGGCGCTTCTCGGCTGAGATGATGATACCTGACAATATGTCGCTTTGGGTTGAGAATGGTGCACTGAACGAGGACGGGGCTAGAGTGACGCCAGGTTCAACCATAGAACTTTCAGGACATTTGATATTCGTCAAAACGGGTGATTATCCGGACTTTGATTGTGGGTTAGAGGTCAGACTAAATGGAATTAAAACACCTGCAGTNGCTACAAATGGATTATTCACTGCATCCATGATTGCACCATTATCCTCAGGCCAGCATGCAATGACTTGGAAAATTGACTGCATGCCCGAACAAGGGATTGATATGACCAGTCCTACTGAAGCAGTAAGATGGATACTAGTAGACGCAGTTGGACCTCAGGTTGTTGAGTATTCTTCCCCAAGACCATCAGCAACACTGGAGGTTGACGAACATCTTGTTCGGGTAATCATCTCAGAGAATTACGGAATAGATTCTGATTCNGTCGAATTGTTTTGGTGGGTAACTGCGGGAGGACAAAGCGGCTCTATAATTTCTGATACAGTACCTATGAGTCTTGTTGGAACCGAAAATACTGGTTTGAGGTTAGAGTTCACTGCCGCAATAGACCTCAGGGGTATTGAAAGACAATTTTTACAAGAAAATTTAGTTGTTAAAATGCGAGTGGACGGTAGAGATATTGCTGGCAATCAGTTTGAAAGAGATGGCAATTCAGTAGCATTCCCCTCAGGTATATGGAATCTTGAGCATCATACAACCGACTTCTCACTAGANCAAAGCGGAATAGAGTTGTCAAAATCAAATTTAGAAGTGGATGAGAATACAATTGTTCAAATTCACATAAGAAACGATGGTATGCTNGGTGGCGATGCTGAAATTTTGGTGGAAATTGTTGACTTAGCAGGTCAACGCTCACAATTGGCAAAAACCTCGGTNTTTGTCGAAGCAGAATCTGTGGACACTCTTCTTATTGATTGGAAACCAGATGCACCTGGTTTGCAAAGGCTAGAAGTTACACTTGGCGAGACAACAGATAAAACAGAGTTTGTTGACGTAACACCAGCAAAGGAAAGGGGGTTCCTTGAAGACGCAATNGGTGCGACGAATCCATGGATATTAGGCACAACAATGACGATGATATGTATCGGTTTGTTATTCGTGCTATCTTGGATGAGAGTCGCTACCGCTAAACAAGGAGAATCCGATCTTGAATTTGAATTCGAAAGCGACGAATTTGATTATGAAGATTAAACTCTGTGACCTGGTGGGTATTATGTCGTCTAAAATTGCGTTACTTCAGGCCAATCCGGTCGTAGGTGATATTTCAGGGAATGCTGAAATGATATCCAAATTAGCAAAATTAGCTGCAGAACATGGTTCCAGTTTCGCTGTTACTACAGAATTAGCCATCAGTGGTTATCCTCCCCGAGACCTTTTATTGCAACCTGATTTTATTGATGAATGTCATAGGGTTGCAAGTTCGTTAAACACAGAAATTCCTGTGTTAGTAGGAACACCAGTTCCTGCTGAAGACGACAGGTCATTACCCGGAAATGGTGTCGTGAGAGCCGGCGATTCTGTCAGAGAGATAACACGGAAGCAATTACTCCCTACATACGATGTATTCGATGAGGAGAGATACTTTGAGGCAGATGAACGGCCGGGTATCGCTAGGACAATCGCTGGTTTGGATATAGGCGTAACAGTTTGCGAAGATGCATGGCAACACTGTCGAGCCACTCCCAACGACTATGACAGCGACCCGATAGCCCAAATCGTTGAGTGGGGTAGACAGGGTGTAATTTTACATGCTACAGTAAATCTGTCCGCATCTCCTTATCATGCAAACAAATCCGGTGTAAGGNTTGAAGTTGCTAGAAGCGCAGCGGCTTCCCTAAATCATCCATTTCTNTTGGCCAATCANGTTGGTGGAAATGACGACCTATTATTTGACGGGCGCTCAATAATTGCATGGCCTGACGGCACCACTGTAATCGCNCCAGCTTGGTCAGAAGGAGTTTTNATCACAGATTTGGCGAGCCCTGAAANTTGCTACTGGGTAGGAGATGGAGAAGTAACAATTCTACAAGCAGATGAAAATTTAGAGGAAACCGAAGATGAATTACTGGACGCTATTATCATCGGACTTTCTGATTATTGTAAGAAGAGTGGAATCTCTAAGATTGTTCTCGGTCTCTCTGGAGGAATAGACTCAGCACTAGCTGCGTGTATCGCAAGTGCTGCGGTAGGGCCGGAGAACGTGACAGGAATTTCGATGCCATCCAAACACTCGAGTCAACACAGCATAGATGACGCTAAGGCAACTGCAGAGGCATTAGGTATCAATTTCTCCATGCGTTCTATTTCGAGCCTACATGAAGCTACAGATGTCGCTTTGGATGACATATTAAGCACAGGTCATCCAGTAGCAGGAGAAAACCTGCANGCAAGACTTCGCGCTCTTATCGTTATGGCCCATGCTAATGCNAACGGGGCAATGGCAATAGCAACAGGAAACAAATCAGAACTTGGACAGGGTTACTGCACTTTGTATGGAGACATGGCGGGAGGTTATGCGCCCCTTGGTGATNTGTACAAAATGGAGGTATATTCTCTTGCAAGGCAATTTAACAAAAGGCTTGGGCGCATGGCTGTTACAGAATCTACGTTAACCAAACCTCCTAGCGCAGAATTGGCTCCTAACCAAAAAGACGAGGACAGTTTACCACCTTACCCCGTACTTGATGAAATACTTCGACTACATATTGAATCGGGACTGGATGCAACACAAATCACTCACAAGGGATTTAGTGCAGATACTGTCAAAGATGTGCTCACAAAGTTGTCGAGGAACGAGCACAAACGATGGCAAATGCCTCCCGCACCGAGAGTGTCCAAGCGAGCATTCGGTCAAGGCTGGAGGCAACCCCTNGCTGCAAAGCATGACTGGCGTCAGTGAATAACTATCCATTCATCAGACAATTCGCCGTGTGCCCATCCATACATTTCTAATCCGGTTTGCGAATCGTCACCGATGAAAAATAACAACTCATCTCCAACCCACAAATCTCCATGGATTCCAGATGCAAAATCGCCTGGATTGTGGTCCCACAATAATTCAATTGAGTTTTCAGTGACGACTGCTANTTGCCCTCCTTCNCTACTCTGTTCAACCAACATTACCAGATTATCTTGGAGAATCGCAAANTTTGTTGGGTTGGAAGAGGATANTCCCGGATTGTAATCAAAATGTAACCATGATTCCAAACCGTCGCTTACACATAACTCGAACCCGATGCTTGCTACAGCGCATGGAAACCAAATCTTGTCTTGGAAAATAATCCAATCAGAANCAGTTCCTGCAAGTTGTATTGTTGAATTNAGTTCTTNTAGACTGGACGAACTCGTGTTGTAAGACACGATTCCACCTGAGTCGAATACAATGTTTTGTCCAATCACAGACGGGCCTATTACATTACCAGAATTAAATTGCAATTGAGTAGTCAGTTTCTCAATAGATGAAACATCAGATCTGTGCAATTGCGGACCATTACTATCACTAGTTGCAATAAACCACAGGTAACCCTCATGGAAAACCGCATCAGAGTGAATTTCAGCGTTGAAAATTGAACCATCAACATACATTCCGTCNACACTATTGTAAATCAGTATGCCGTTAGCATATGTGAGGTTCCAATAATTGCCCGACAAATATGTGTCAGAATCACCAATTAACAATAAGCCGCTGCTGTGAGAGACTACTATTTCATTACCCGTATTAATCATCTCAGTCCCNGGTTGAATTCCAGATGTCAAATTTGTCTCTCTCCACATTGTTTTGCCATCACTAGACCAAATCTGTGTGCCGCTTCCATCATCTGCATCAAACCAAATCCTGTTTTTGTGGNNAGTAAATCCTAGTATTGACCCCGGCAAAAAATTCACATCATCGGAGACNTGGCTTACAACCCCATCCTCTATTTTGTATAGCAGGCAATTGCCATCTCTAACAGTTGCAAAAAGGAACAGTCCACCGTTCGCGCTNCCTCCATTACAACCAGTAGAAAATGAATNNCCTGNATTCNNNTNNANATCTGTCAGTCTACCTTTTGTCAAATTTTCAAAACATATTTTGATTCTAGAATCAACAATCATGCTACTAGAATTATTTCCCATCTCAATGATTGCTGCACTGGAGCATGGCCCGTAAGGACCGACAAAGGAGTCAATGAATGAAGAAACGCCAATTTCTCCGTCAGTGCCATTTATGCCATCAATTCCATTCGTTCCGTTGTAACCCCAATACCCCCTATTTCCCATTGGACCAGGAGGACCCTCTGTCCCATGACAGATGTTTTTGATTTCTGAAACCTCTTCGTTTTCAAGAACCCCATTTCGGTTCTCATCTATCCCGCTTTGTATACTAAATCCACCATTTTCACAGCCGTTAGTGCCGTAAAGTGTACTGGTTTTAGTAAGCGACGTCCTGCCGTCATTTCCGTCCTTTTTTTCTTTGATATCACTAACAACATACAGTGCTATCGAACTCATTACTATGCTCAAAATTACAACAGAAATCGCAAAAATTTTCACAATTTTTTGTTTCTTTGTCGGTGTCTTCTCCGCCATGTTTGNCATCTCAACTTATTGGGTTTTGACTCTATTCCCTACAAAGTGTTCATGAAAGTGTGGCTCTACCATCATTACATGGAGGTGCCGAAAAGACTCGCTTCGATGCTTTCTGGCACCGAGGGTCTAACTAGACAAAAAGCAGCGAGATTGGTAATTGATTTAGCAAAGACAGCCGGTGCTGAGGGTTTTATTGAAGTCAATCACAGCCACGTTTCAGGAGTGTCTGTAATCACGGGTGGACACGGTTTGCGAAGGTTCCTCGCAGACCTCGCAGGAGAAGGCTCTGTTTCCATTCCCACCACCCTGAATTCAGCAGGGTGTGACAAGGAAAAGATGGAAGAAATGGATATNGATTATCCTGANTTTTTGGAGCAACAGTTCGAGATTATTGACGCTTATGAGCAACTTGGGATTGAGGCAACTCTCTCATGCACCCCCTATGATAGAGGAATCGAGGGTGAATCAGGCATTGCTTCATGGGCAGAATCAAATGCAGTAGCATTCTCAAACTCGTGGACTGGTTTGATTACAAACAGAGAATCAGGNTTATCGGCTTTAGCCACTGCTCTGACAGGTTACGCTCCGAAATGGGGCCTACACCTTGAACAAAACCGAGTTCCAAACATTGTAGTAGATGTTGACTGTGAGTTATCATCGTTAGCCGATTGGTCAGTTTTAGGGGACTGGATTGGGAAGCAAGTTAGGCCTGATTGGGATGTTCCATACGGCCCAATGCCGTATCTTCGGGGACTGCCAGAATACATTAGTTTTGCATCTAAAAAAGCGCTAACAGCAGCTGCAGCAAATTATGGCTGCGCGATGCTNTGGGCAGAGGGTCACACTGAATCTCCTGAACTCACGGGAAAAGAAAAACATCTCAAATTTACAGAAGCTGACTTGAAAGGGAGATACGAGGATCTTGCGCCTAAAGGACAAATCGATTTGGTGGTAATTGGATGTCCACAAGCAAGTCTNGAGGAGATNAGGATAACATCTTCTTACGTGAGGGGTTATGGGGAATTGGGTCTAAAGATTCCTGACAACCGCTTATGGGTATTTACATCGAGTCACAATTACCAACTTGCAGATGCGGACGGTTCAATTGGAATACTAGAGGAGGCTGGGGCGGTAATCTTGCAAGATACATGTCCTGAAGTAACCCCCTACAATCGAAATAAATACAATCATTTGATGACTAATTCTCTGAAGGCCGAGCATTACCTAACTAGTGGTCTTAACAAAATGCCAACCTCCGTGGGGACCATCCAAGATTGTGTCTCCCATGCTTTTGACCCTACACTAATTGAGGGTCCAGTCACGCATTTACAGCCTAAAGCACAACCCCAGCACGCATCCTCGAAATCATTACAATATGGAGAATGCAAACTTACTGGAGGGGGTCTGGACTCCCAAGGGAATTGGGAGATGGAAGGAGAGGCGATGGTAACCGACGTGCCGATTACATACCTTGGATATGTAAACAGGGACAGCGGTGTCGTCGAAGAAGTAGGCCATCCACTTGATGGTCGTGCCATTAAAGACAAGATTTTGATTTATCCAAAGGGCTCNGGCTCAACAGTTGCGCCTTATGTTCTGATGGGACTTATCTACACCGGCATGGGGCCAAAGGCTATTGTAAATCGAGACGTATGTTCTTTGACGCTTCCCGCTTGTAGTCTTTTGGAGGTTCCTTATTCACATGGATTTGACAAAGATCCCTGCATTGCCATAAATGATGGAGATTTAGTAAGGATCTCTAAAAATGGCAATGAAGTAACAATCAGTGTAATAAAGCGCGTTGGTGATTAGATGCGCATACTAGTCACAGGCGGAGCGGGGTTTTTGGGCTCACACTTAGTTGATGCATTAGTAGCACGAGGGGATGATGTTGTTGTGTTTGATGATTTATCTCGCGGTNATAAATCGCAAGTTGACGAGCGTGCAAAGCTGGTTACCGGTGATGTTCGCAATNANGAGGATTGGGAAGAAGCATGTAGGGACTTNCAACCAGATGTTATTCATCATCTNGCTGCAATAAATGGGACACGTAGATTCCATAATGAGGCAGATTTGGTAGTCGATGTGAATGTTAACGGAACAAGAATGGCTCTAGAATATGCGAAAAAACTTGACAGTAGAATCGTGTTTTACTCCTCTCCAGAAGCGTTTGGCGAACAAGAAAAAATGCCTCTGAATAATAANTCAACAAGCGTTTTTACACCTGCNTTTCTTCATCAGCGCCATTCTTATGGGGCTTCAAAANACATCGGAGAATTACTGTGTCATTTTGAAGCAAGAAAAGGCATGGATGTAAGAATTGCTAGACCATTTAATGTGTACGGGCCCCGGCTCCATGGGGGTGAAAATGGGCAGGTAGTATCGATGATGATGACTGGAAACACCATTCAAGTCCACGGAACAGGGTTGCAGACGCGTAGCTTCACATGGGTCGGTGATATTGTAGAAGCATTGCTGAAGATAGGAGATCTAGATCACATTTCGGGGCATAGTTTTAATCTTGGTTCGCTAGAAGAACTGAGCATACTTTCATTGGCAAAGAAAATCGCTAAGCATAGAGGCGTAGAAATTGTTCATATTGAGTCAAACCACGGTGATAGTCAAAGACGCTTACCCGACGTTTCGATGAATTCTGTAATCGATTGGTNGGCTGAAACATCCCTTGAGGAAGGTCTCTCTCAACTTCTGTGATATGTCGCAATGTGTGACCAATCTACAGGGGTTGGAATTAATCTGTCCATCCCATGTTGGCATAGGAGAGCCAACCCCTCATCGGGGGGAGTTTCTGATGGTACAATCAAACTTTCAACACGAAGAGTAAGCAGTCTGGCGACGGCTCCCTCTGGTAGTGGATTATCTTCTACTAATCTGCATTTCATTACAACAATAGCCAGNGGGTGTATTGGTCCCTCCACATCAAGTAAATCCCATTCACTTCCTTCAGTTGCTTTGCCAGTAAGGTCAGCATCCCTAGCAGCTTTGAGTGTAGGAGCAAGGAACTGCAATTCACATTCCTTGGTATCGACTAAGTTTAGATAAGTGTCTCTCTTTCTTCCTTCTCTATTTTGTGATAGCGACATCACGATAAGTGGTGGAGAATTAGACACAACCGAAATACTGGTTACAGGTGCGACATTTTCCTGATTTCCACTCCGTGTGCTAACTAGTACCAGTGGCCTTGGTGATGCAGAAGCGGCAAGCCATTTCGCCCTTGATGGATGGTCTAAATCATCAACATTGATTTCATGCTCTGCAGGTGTATAATCACGAACAAACCAATGGTCNAAATCGCCCTTTTCAACCTCTTCAAGAGCATATTGCGTGTAGTTTCTGTATGCATGCCATTCGGCAATTATTTCAGAATCATCTCCTCTTTTTTCCTTTCTTGTGATAGACGCATCTGCATATTCAATGCATTTTTTTAGAAATTCTATCACTGAAATTTTACTCATCAATCTCTCTCCTTTTGTTGTACTCTGATGTAGTCATCAGAAATTTCGCAGGATTGCCTGTCCAGACTTGGTTGCTGGGCACGTCTTTTGTGACCACTGCTCCTGCTCCGATTACACAATCCTGCTGAAGAGTGACGCCTGCAACTATTGTTGCGTTGGCTCCAATAACAACACCATCCTTAACCACGATTGGGGACCATTGCCCACCAGAGGGTGGATATTTGTCGTTTGTGAGTGTTGCTTTTGGGCCGATGAAAACATTGTCTCCAATCAAGCATTTATCAGCGACATAAACCATTCCTTGGATATTGCAATTTGACCCGATTACAACATCTTTTCCGATGTGTGAAAGGGCGCCAATCTTTGTGCCAGAGCCAATGTCTTCTGTTGCAATCATGCATGGTTTCCATGCTGTGCCTCCGTGGGCAAGTTCAACCTTAAGGCCGCCCAATTCACTCATCAAGTCCCAGCTCTCTTGCTAGCATAGAGACGTGACCTTTTGCTTTTACGTTATATCTTGCGAAGATTAAGTTACCATCTTCGCCGATTACGAACGTTGATCGAGCACAGCCCATGTACTCCTTGCCATAATTCATTTTCATTCTCCACGCTCCGAAGGTTTCGTGGATAGTTCCATCCTCGTCCAAAAGTAGAGGGAAATTCAGTTCTTGTTTGGTTATGAAATTCTCATGGCTCTTTTCAGAGTCCTTGGACACGCCCAAGACGACATAGCCATGCGATGCTAACCTCGCCATGTCGTCNCTGAAGTCACATGCTTGAGTAGTACAACCAGGTGTTGAATCTCTGGGATAGAAGTATAGTATTACCTTGTTCCCGCCAGCAAGTATGTCTGTTAATTTATGCCTTACTCCCTTCGAATCTTTTGCGTCAAATAAGGGCGATTTGTCTCCTGCTTCTAGTGTAATTGCTTCTGCCATGGCTTAATCCAAAAAGAAGTCACAAATCAAGTCTTTCATTGTTTGTTTTATATTGNATGTGCCTTTCTGTAAACGTAATATGCATAATGAATAGTTTTACCTACGTTTTGCATTAAATTAGTGGTTACTAGCGATTGTCTTATAATCCGCCCGGTTTACAGAAAGGCCCATGGCGGGCGGACGCATGTCGCGAAGATGTCGTAAATTCATGCGGCAAATTCACAAAGCATCCTCTCGGTACGCATTACAGGAGATCGCCTCTTCAATTCAAAGCGATTTGGATAGGCGTAACTTATCNTATGAAGAAGCCCTGAATCTGGGAAACATACTGCAAGACAGAGCAGATACTCTTCCTGGGGACGAAATCGTTTACGCAGTATCTGACAGGGATTCCTATCGTCGGACTCTTGAACTCTACCTCAAAGACGGGGTGCTGACTCAGGCCGAACAGCTGCTGCTGTGGGAAGAGAGGAGAAGACTTGGTATTGGCAATGAGGTTCATAACCAGTTGATGGAACAGCTATTGGCCGTTTGGACAAGGCAGGGCAAATCCGTCCAGATACATGCTTTTAGGGGAGGTATGACAGATGTCTGACAGGAAAATAGTTTTCCTGATGCTAGCTGTGTTGGTACTACAGGTTACATTGCCAGTTATACCTGCTGATGCAGCATCTGGAAGATCTAATCCTGATTTTTCTGTTGCTGCACTAACATTTTCGGAAGGCGGTTCCATTGAAGAGGCTGGCGAGATAATCATTGCACCTGGGGCCCACAAAATTAGAGTGGTTGTTGCCAATATTGGAGCAGCATCCGGGACCGCAGTATTGGAAATTCTTCATGAGACACTTGCTAACACAGGCAACCCAACNCTTCTAGANTCTATTGACTTAGGAGTNATTAGNGCTGCCTCNACAAGTAATCCAATTTTGTATGAGTGGACAGCGAGTTCAGGCGACGATCAGTCAATCATTGCTCGTGTAGTGTCCTCTTCCGATTCCAACAGTAATAATAACGAGATGAGAATTGATTTTGACGCTAAAATCTACCATGTCGGCGTCATCCTCGGTGATAATATACCCGGGCCAACGCCTGGATTCGTGGATTTGAGGCTAAACCACACTGAACACACNTTNGAGGTTTCAGTCAAAAACAATGGAGTAATGGAGTTAGATGCAGAATTGGAACTTAACTTCACTCAAAACTCAAATCCAAATAANCAGTTTTCTAACTGGTCTGGTCACAAGATACTACAGCCAGGTAGCCTGCTTACACAATCAAATGGTGAAGGGCTNTCCGCAACCTTTGACGCTTCGATGTTACTTGGGTCTTGGACTATGGTTGCTAGAGTAACATTCAATGGGACCTTATGGACAAACCAGTTAATCGCTGATGTTTCGACGGTTACATTCTCTGATTANATAGTCGATCTGTCAACGCCTAACGACCGTTCTATCGAGCCNGGGGCAACAACAAACCTGCTTTATGTCGTCACAAATCTTGGAGTTGAAGATGACCTTGAATTGGAANTAGGTTCAGACCTTCAGTGGCATGACAATTCACAAGACGGCACCGTGGTAAGTCTTGCTGTGGGTGAGAGCCGTAACATTTTCGTCCCCGTAACCGTTCCACCAGACGCTGTCAAGCCGACGGTTGAAAACGTCTATGTAAATCTCTCAAGCCCTTCGGGTCAATACACAGCAAGAAGCGTAGGACATGTTACCGTTGGAGATCAATACCAAGCTAGCACCACTCCTGACCAAGCAAAATACTTCGTTGTTCCGGGAGTACAGAACACATCGATGTTTTCTTTGCGAAATTCTGGAAATGTACCTTCTGCATTCAACATNCAGACAGGCCTATCCTCGTCAGCCGAAAATTGGGTCGTAGAATCAACGGTTACTGTAACGGATGTTTTGGCAGTTGGCGAAAATGTATCGATACCCGTTCAAGTGACACCGGCGCCAATCTCCTCTCCACTAAACCCCAGCGAGAGAAATAGCAACGGTCAAGTCGTGAATCTATGGGTGTCTGCTACCCCAGTAGGCGGCGGCGTCCCAACACTAGGTCAGACTGAGTTGGAGGTTAGACCAGTTATTGCAGTAGATCCAAATCCAGATACCAATCTGATTGAACTAACCACTCAAGAAATAATCGACTCGAACGGAACAGGCGGTATAGACCGAATTGTGTCCTTGTCCGTCGAGGTGAGACACAATTTAGGCAGCGGTGTCTCAGGAGGCATAGATGCTGAGATTACTACGCCCAATCCAGTGTTTTCTCCTTCCAGCACAGGAGGTGTAAACGAAGGCATCCGTTGGACCACAGATGTGACCCCGTCAAACATCAACGGACTTCAAATTGGAAACACTTTCCAGTCCTATCTTGCAATCGATGGACCAACAGATGAATTGCCAATGGCCGGAGAGGTTACAGTTTCGGTCACAGCTACTCCGGTTGTATCAAGCGGGCTCAGTTCATCCTTCAGCGGTTTAATTTCGGATGGACTGACTAGAGAAATCAAAATCATAGTACCCAGTATTATTGATGGTGAAATCATTACAGAGGGCCCATTAGATGCTGATGTCGGAAATCAGACAGACATTCCACTAAGATTTGCAAACACCGGAAACGACCAAGCATCATACAGAATTTCTGTTGTAGATGACCTACCGGAATTGTGGTCAGCAAACATAGTTACGTCTGACCTGAACAATCCATCGATAGTTGAAAACCTAACTCCATCAATGGCAGATCATCCAATCACTGGTGATGCCCACATTTCTAACATAACTCTCGAACTTACAACAGATCCGCAGGCCCCAGCTGACACAATGCAACCGCTGACAATTCGTGTCGAAGAGAGGGAATCCGGTCAGTTACTCTCTCTAAATACAATTTACATACGGGTTGAAGAGTCGATTAATTTTGAATTACGTCCAACTAATCATACAGTGGATGTCTCTCCTTACGAAAATCCGCTAACTAGGGTCTACATCAATAATACAGGTAACGTGGCAACAACATACAAAGTNTGGCTAGACAATTNACAGGCTAACGACGTCTCGTTCAGCCTTGAATCGCCAACAGAAGTCGTTGTCGGTCCGGGCTACTCGGATTCTGTCAAAATCCGAATTGACCCCGATTCTGAGGCTAATGCAGATGAATTCCACATGACTACTTTGTGGGTTGAAGCCATAGGTGGTATGAACCTTTCAGCAAGTATTGTGGCCAATGTAACAGAAGACCATTCATTAATTATCGATGTCGATGACAGAGTTCCTGTCACTCCAGGTGTTTCGGAGGAAATTCCTGTAACATTTGAGAACCGTGGGAATTTGGAAGAGTTCCTCAATGTTACTGCAATTATTGAGGATGGATGGGATTACGAATGGAAACATGAACAAATGACTTTACCAATTGATGGAACATTAGACAACAACCTCACTGTAGAGATTCCCGCATTAGGCGGAAACTTCTCACTTGCAAATGGCGACACCCACAATGTGACAATTTCGCTATACAACTCAAATAACGGATTATTTTTAGCATCCAAGACAATTGTTTTGGAAATTGCACCTGTTTTCTTACTGGAGTTCTCTGATTGGCCTGATGTGAAGAAATACAGTCGCCAATCCGAAGCAGATTGGAATGTTAAGGTAACAAATGTTGGCAATAAGGATGTCTTTGTTGATATCGATTATGATATTCTAAAACCAGGTTTAACCATAAATTCACTGGATTGGTACCTTGAAGGGAATCTAGATGATAGGAAATACCTGAGAGTCGGACAACCAACATGGCTTAATTTCACTGTTGTTGCAGATAAATTTGACCCTGATGTATTTACTGAGGCGCTCCTCCGTGTTACATTTACGCCAGACGATCCGGAAATTACAGGNTCTGTCATCGAGGAAACAACCCTGAAAATGTCTAGACTATTTGCATANCAAGATTACAGGCTGGACATACCAGACAAGGCNAATTCNAATGTCACAGAGGATATAATTTGGTCACACATACCCGGTATAGCAGGTAACCAGCCTGTAGAGTACATGATTGAGTTATGTAGTGCAGACCGCAGGGTCAACATTACAGAGCTAGGATTGAATGAAGAGAATTACATCTGGTCATTCGCACTCCAAGTGGATGGAGAAAATCAAGTTCTCGATTTAGATAANAATTGTGACGGAGCAACCCATTCGGTTATCTCTCTCCCAATACGAGATGCTTACGTTACAATAGATCCATTGCTTGTAGACATTGACACTCCTAACCGCGAGTACACTTTGAAAAATGACGGCTATGATCTGACTTTCAGACTATATCACCCGGACGAGCACAATGGCTTCACAGAATATACTGAAGCGACGTTCTCATTTTATTTCAAAACTGAAGCGACTTTGAGCATATTTGANTTTGATTATGATGATGATGAGATGGAAGAGGGCTCAGTTTCAACTATCTCTGCAAAAGTTGGCAACATAGGCACCTCGATTGCAATAGGTGTAACTTCCACATTGGCTTGTGAAGGTGTAACGGTCAAAGATCCGGTGATAGACCATGGAATAATGCCCCCTGATTACGAGATAAATCTGCAGTGGGAGGTAGAGAGTGACAATCTTGATTGGTGGTCCCAGTCCACAGACGTATCTTGCGAACTAGNGTTGGCCGGGACTGCATGGAATGGAACNCAATTAGAGTCCCAAATTGAGAGAAAAGAAACTAAAGTTAGTTCNTGGAGTCCNGGTGTNACTGTNTCCTTNNTTGCACTTCTAGTGCTNCTAGGAGCATCTGTTGGACTTCTAAGATTAGTNGGCCAAAATGATAAATTCAGACTTGCAGCTATCTACACGGGTGTTCTTGCACTCGGNTTCGCATTCCACCTGATGGATTTGGTCTCAAGCGACTACGGAGGTCCAGCGATTCTAGNAATNGCAGCCCTTTGGGTATGGATAATGACTTGGAAATCTACGCATGAATTCCAGCTCATACATGAGGATTACCAGCGTGCCAGAAAGGGCATAAGCACTCTTTACAGTGACCACTTCGATGTACTTTCAAATGCAAAACGACAACTATCCATAATTCTGGCAATGCCGATTTTGGGCATGGTAGGTGTGATATTGGGAATACCGCCGCAGATGAATCCTAATTCCACAAATAGTTTCACCTTGGTAGCGTATCTGGCCATNGTTATTGTCGGAGTAGCTTTCCTAATATGGAATGCNAACAGAATGTACGGCTCATTGTATGGCAGGTTAACCGNAGTTGAAGTCCAAGCNAGTAGAATCGAAAGGGATCTTGGTGACCCTGCGCGCCTACTCACTGAACTGGCAAGTGATGGCTTGGATATCAGTTCGATAGTCAATCAGCCTAGGGCAGTTTCTTCAATNTCTGGAGAAGCCACATCCTCCGANGTTATTGACTGGGATCAGGACGTAGGAGTTCTGATGGAGGATGAAGATACAACCTCAGAANCAGAACCAGAACCAATCACAGAAATGATGGTTACAGATGAACCTTTGACGGAGACTGCACCATCTGAACCTTTGGACATCAATGTACAGGATTTATTCGATGATGAGGAGGTTGCGGAAAATGGCTGATGAAGAACAGTACGAGGTCGGCACTTCTGATTTAGAGGACGCCCGCAGAGTTATCAGAGACTCTCAAACTAGCGCCGACCGATTAATTAGGGCTAGTAGAGAACTAGAGCATATTGTATACGGAGTTTCGAGAGACGATTCATCTCTTGCTTCAACTGAGTATGATATTATTGACGCAAGGACCAGTCTCGAACAGCATCACTTGAGGCGTGCTGGTCGTTCTGTGAAACGGGCTGAGAAGGCACTCGCATCACTTGAAGGAGACGTAATGGAATTGCGTAGAAATATAGCAATGCTGAGCAGACTTCTCAATGAAAAAACCCTAACAGAGGCCGAACTTGAAACTATTTTGCGCCGATTAAGGAATGCTACGGGTGCCGCTGAAGTAGGTGAGGTTGGCTACGCTGCAGAAGAAGTTGAGCAATTGATTGGCGACTTAGTTGTTGACTCTGCTGTAGCNCTCAATCCATTCCTATTCAGAAATTTCTGGATGGGAGTAGACACGAGATGGCCAGCTGGTGGTGAAACCGGTGTTATGATTGTGAGGATCTGCAATGATGGTGCTAGACCAATTCCAGAGATGCGCTTGGCCCCACCTGTACCCGAAGACTGGCAATGTGTTCCGCAGTCAATTGATTTACCTATTATGCGCCCAGGCGATGTAATTCTTGTTCGGTTTGAAGTAAAGCCAGGATTGAGGTTTGGGTTAGATGAAATTCCTCTGTCAAGGAAAGTAGCAATTCAGACAGGGTATGAAGTACAAGCAGGTCAAGTTATGGTAACGATGCGAGTACAAAATCGGAGTATGGAAACGATTCGCGACCTTTTATTGCAACCATGGATGCCACCTGGTTACAAATCAGATAATCTTCCTTTGGTGGAGAAACTTTCTCCAGATGAAATTGGAGTGGTGTCAATGCCACTTGTCATAGACATGGGCGAGGGAGGTGTATCCCTAGCCTAATCATGTTCCACCCTGCGGCGGTCGAGCCGGTGGGAGGATGTAGAGATACAAAAAAAGAAAAAAGAGGTGAAAACCAATGCAGAAGAAAAATATGA
>PBGS01000001.1 GCA_002720115.1 Methanobacteriota archaeon | reverse complement strand
TGTCACCGTAAGAACGCCCCATACGTCCTCCTATACCTTCGACCATGACTTCGTCGTGCTCATCAATGAAGTTTATTGCACCGTCTCCTGGTGCGAATGCAGTGAGTTTGTTACCGTTTTTTATCAGTGAAATTTTAACAGCTTTCCTAATTCCAGAGTTCGGTTGTTTTGCTTCAATTCCTACTTTTTCGACAACGATCCCCTTTGCTTGTGTTGAACCTGCTAAGGGGTCATGCTTGGCTCTAGATTTCAGCATTCTTTTCTTGTATCTCCTGTCGGACCATCTAAATTTTTGGCGGTCTTTTGCCATCTTGGTACCTGCGAACAATCCACGACCCATGTGTAAACACTCCAGAAAAGCATTCTGCCGACCTACCTCCCCTATTTGATGGTGCCGATTATAATGCAATCCTCAAATGGTCTACACACTGCCGAAATATCGTGCCAATGTTCATGACTTAAACCCCACAGGGGTCACCAATGGCATTCCGAGATTTGCTTGGTGCGGCTACTTTGGTTGATGAACCAACAAGCATACTGCATGGGGTTTTTGACAAATCTAAATCATCTGGCCACGATTTGCTTGTGTTCAATAATCTTGTTGAAGCACCAGGGCATAGAATCGCTGTAAACTTGCTAACACGTCCAAGACTTTGTGCAGCCCTGTCAATTGCGCCGGAGGATTTCATCGACTTGCTTGGTTGGGCTATGGACAATCCGAGTGAACCTAAAATCGTTGAATCTGGACCGGTTTTAGAAAACCTCCAAACTCAACCCCGATTGACCTCCCTGCCAATTCCACATCACTGGCGAGAGGATCGTGGGAGATATATGTCTTCAAGCGTTATTATTGCTGAATACGGGGGTATCAGAAATATGTCCTTTCACAGGCAATTATTACGTGACGATAACCANCTAGTCGCACGAATTGTACCGCGTCATCTTTACTCGATGACCAAGGAAGCGAGGGCNGCTGGTGAAGCGGTTAATGTGGCTATAATCAATGCGCCAGACCCGGTTGTTTTACTTGCTGCGGCTATGTCATTTGATACAAATTTAGACGAATTGACCATTGCATCTGCCCTTCATGAGAAAGTACACGGGGGTCCTCTGGAGTTGGTCAGATTACCAAATGGAATACATGTTCCAGCAAAAACCGAATACGCAATGTGGGGGAGAATCACAACTGAAAACGATGACGAAGGACCATACGTTGACATCACAGGCACCGTGGATGATGTTCGCCANGAACCGGTAATAGAAATTGATGGAGTCACTCACAGAAACAATCCAATATTTCATGCTTTGATTCCTGCAGAGGCAGAGCATAAAACTCTCATGGGGTTACCTCGCGCTCCAACTATCAAATCCGCCGTTAGTGAAGTATGTAAGTGCATAGATGTACACATGACTGAGGGTGGTGGTGGCTGGCTTGCAGCTGTGGTGAAAATCAGAGTAGAGAAAGAAGGAGATGGAAAACGCGCCATACAAGCGGCTCTTGATGGCCATCGTTCCATGAAGATGGTTACTATTGTTGACGAGGACATAGATATCACAGATCCAGTCAGGGTTGAATGGGCTATGATGACTAGATGGCAACCTGATTCAGACTCTATCATTCTATCCAACCAGAAGGGGTCTAGTTTAGATCCCTCAAGATTAAGCGATGGTAACACCTCTAAAATAGGAATTGATGCAACCATACCTTGGGGTTATGATAGGTCTGGATTTATGTCCGTNCAGTGAGATGGTTCAATGGATAGTGCTTCCAAATTACAACATCCTCGNAGAAATCTCGGAAGTAGACATCGTTCACAGGCAAATCGATTTGTAAAACTCGCAAAAAAGGATCCTGATAGAGCCCAGGATAGTCTAGCGTGGGCAGAGCAAAACGCTCAGCAAGCAGTACTCTATGATTTTACGGATGAAAGAAATTGGCGCTGTTTAGCAGAAATCAAGCACATGCGAAATGACGCANAAGGCNTATCTTTAGTTTTGGAAGATTTATTTGTTGTTTTAGGGAGAGACCCAAATCAATTAGCCCAAATAAAAGATGTAGACCACATGGAAGTAGGTCTAGAATTGCTCGAGGCCGCGTTTNTGACAGACTCGTTAGAGCCGGAGGTTTGGTTCNACCAACTCGATGAGGATTCCTTGAGTAAATTTGCTATTCGTTGCAAACGATTGGATTTTACAGATCAAAGGGCGAACATAGTTTATGGTAGAAGGCTAGAAANAATTCGTAGCGCTGGTTATGAAGAGATGTTTATTGAGCTTGTACATCATCTTTTGGCCCACAGACCTGCTAATCATGAGTTGTGGATGGAATTGGGAAGGTTACATGAAAGAAGAGAAGAGATAGACCAGGCGTGGTTATGCTACGATCACGTACAGCAAATCAAACCGTCCGAGCCGGTAAGAGATTTATTTCTCGATCGTTTAAANAGNGCAATGGATGGACAAGATTCTCTACCATGGAGCGGTCCATCTGTAGAAACAAGGGCCGANTTTTTGTCTAAGATGCAAATACTGTCGCAGACAGTTTCTGAGGTACCTGTCATAGANGANATAGAGGCAAATGTAGAAGANATTAATCAGGAACTAAAGCGTCTGATNAATCTTATAGAAGTTGGTGATGCNGCAGAAGCATTTTTCCTTGCAAGGACGCTATTTACCTCTGGAGAATCGTGGGCTGAGGAATGGATGGTTAAGGCGCAATCTATGCTTTAGACATCTTTTAGAGTCATTATCTCAGTTACTCTGCTAGTCCAAATTTCCGCATGTTCATTCTCGCTCACAGAGGCACACAATGCTGCTAATAGTGCGTCTTGGACTTCCCCTGGCGAAGATAATAAATCTGCAAACAGTTCAGTTTTGCCAAGGCGTTTGGCAAGCATCACTAGCGCCCTCANATCTGGCCGCTCCTCGCCTGAGTATCCATCTTGTGTATTTTCTACACACCATTCTAGGACTCCGTATACATCTGAGGAATTAACTTGTAATATCGGCTGTGTCTCTCCAGCAGATAGCGGTTGCGCATTCATTATTTGGTCCGCAAATTTCTCTGCATCATCATTGATATGTTCTGAAGTAATCTCAATAAAAATTGCTCCTGCTTCCACTGCGAGTTCAGTCTGGTTGGCGATTATTGCGTGGGCATGGGAGTTGAATGCACACCTCGCTGCATCAAAGAAATGGCCAAAAGCCAAGTGAATTCTGGCCGCCTGTATCCTTGATATAGCGATGGTCTCATTCGCATGTCCTGCAGACCTAGATATCTCTCCGTGAACGTGTAAGGCCATCATAGGCTCGTCAATTGAGATATGGAATGCTGCTTTGTTAAGTAAAGAGATGTCGTGATCCCTACTTGCTTTTGCTACAGATTTTAATCGCGTTTCAGCCCATGTTAAATCATCCCGGGCATCTTCAATTTTGCCATTTTCAAAGTGTACTAAGCCGCGCTCCATCCTNAGCCGTCCCTCTAATGCTAAATCACGTGTGTCGTGGTTTCTTGCCACTGTTAGAGCCTTTTCTATAGATTCCAAATCTATTTCGCCTGAAATCCTTAGCCGGACTAATTCGAGAACTTCTGTTTCTGCCGGACTTAATCTGTCTTGCAGAAATTCGGTAATCTCGCTATTCATAACTAGTCCTAACTCAGCAACACCGAGCCAACTATTCCAGCCCATTTTTTCCAATAGAGGTTCTAAGTCTCTTTCTCCATTATCAAAAGCTGTAACAATATCTTCTGGGTTCAAATCAATCTCTCCCTTGTTTTGCTAATAAATTGATAAATGCAGACTCTGCTTTGATTCTATCGCTTTTTCCAGACCACCCAGCAGCTCCATCATGACCGCCGCCTTCTCCACCGATTTCATCNACCAAGTCCTTCATCATATTTCCAAGATGTATTCCGCTTATTGTCGAGGACCTTGGAGCCCTTGCAGTAAGTCTGGTTTNNCCGTCTCTGAAACGTGATACCAAAGCGATTTCCGCACCGGTTTGGATTATTATTCCAGCCACTTTACCTTCGTGTATACCTGCTTGTGTGTGGACTAAANTCCAATTCCCACATTCGGCTGATTTACATCTGGCTAAAGCTTTCAAAATTGCTCCTCTTTCACTCGAATTTATTTCTTCGGTTTGTATGTACTCTACAAATTCTTGGTAATCGAAAGAAGCGCCATTCATNATCTCTGATGCGCAGGNTAAGGAATCTTTGTCAGCATGTTTGAACCTACCGGTATCGGTTATCAGTCCAGCAAGTAAGAGTTTACGNACTTCCTGACTCAATGACTTGGGATGCTCATTCTTGAGATAGTTAAAGACGATTTGTGTTGTAGCCCTTGCTTTGGTTCTTATCTCTAAGTCACCTTCCTTTAATTTCCAGTCTGATGTGTCGTGATGATCTATTACGCAGATTGGTATTTCCTTCGGTAGTGAGACTCCTGTCTGAACTTCTGATGCGGAATCAACGATTATAATTCCACCCAGTTTTTCAGGCCACGTTACATCATTTGAGAGTTTGCGAAATGGTGCATTTAGGTCGGTGCACAATCTATTAGCCAACTTTCCTAAATGTAGCCCACAAGCTAACAAATTTGGATGAGAGGATGCAAGAGCGATTGCAGAACCAATAGTATCCATATCGCCATTTCTTCCAGCCAGTACTGGAACAGCTCCCTTTGATGTTGCTGTGGAAATCCATGCTGAGAGATTTTCCAATTCTATCCCTCTAAAGACTGCTTCAAAGTTTCATAAGTCTCAATTAGTTCTGCTTCTCTTTTACTCATGGTTTCTACCGCTAACCTCATCTGATCTAGGGTTTTTTCTAGGTCGGATAATAATTGGCCTCTATCAGTTACTTCAACCAATATTGTCCCCATTTGCCTATGCAGTGCCATGTCCTCTGGTTGTTCTTTGACGGCCTTTAACGTACCTTCTAATTCTCTCAACTGGGCATTCAGTGATGCGACCTGCTGCCTAGCGGCTTGAACTTCTCCGACTACAATTTGCAACTGCTGTGCTTGTTCCATGTTTTCACCTCATATGTTATCTATTCAAGAATCCATCACTTCAATTAAATTGCTTGATATNATCAGAGAACGCATTCTTGTATTCCACATGGCTCTGGCATCCTTGGCCCTGTTTTCATGCAATGTGAATGAGAAAATATTTCCCTTTACCTCCACACTTTCTTCGCTAATGAGGCTTGAAGCTATCGATTTAGAATTAGGTGAATCCACCACTAGGCGGACAGACCACAAGTGGCTCACTCCTCTTCTTCCAGTTCACCAGCGTTCATTGCTCGCTCGTACTCAATAGCCGCTTGCTGAGCAATATATGCCATGTCTGCTGTGGTTGCACCGTCAGCATTTCTTCGAATTATTCTGTTGTTTGCATCGGATGCTCGAGTATATGGCTCCCATGCACCACCTGCAAAAGTGTAGTCACATTTTGGGCAATGCCAAATCCCCACAGATTTTCGTCTGACCGTGCGATATTGACAAGTCGGACAGGTGTATCGTGCATTCTTCTTCTTCATGGCCATGCCAGCGTTCCTTCTTACGCTAACACCGTATCTTGCACCAAACCGGCCTGTTGCGCCGGCTTTTTGTGTTCGCTTTGCCATGTTTATTCCTCCTTGGAGTTGACGATTTCAGCNAGTTCTGCGCAACGTTGTTGAGCGACTTGCAGTATCTCGTCGAATTCCGCCGGAGTGAAAGTTCCCTTTAACCCCTTCTGAAGCGAATGTAAATGTCCTTCATCTCCTAGTGTGATATGAATTCTTTCATCCCCACCCAATTCTTCTTCTTCATTC
This sequence comes from Methanobacteriota archaeon, assembly GCA_002720115.1. GTDB lineage: Archaea > Thermoplasmatota > Poseidoniia > Poseidoniales > Poseidoniaceae > MGIIa-K1. The sequence continues at coordinate 9,008 of PBGS01000001.1, read as the reverse complement.
GCATCTAGAACGTACCTTCCCCCCACTCTCGTAAATGAGCACATAGTAGGAGTCATAGAGACTGAAAGTGGGTAATCTTCTCCTATGTCGAATCTCTCTGCAGGNACTATTGCGGTTCGTAACGCAGCAATTGCGCCAAGTGCACAGGCGTCGAAGATATTACCTCTGTCAGACAAGACGTGGATATCAATCATTATTCCTAGAACCTTTTCTCCAGGTATAATGCATAGTGAGTCCATGTCAATACAACCGGATTCTCTAATTCCTCTATCGACTACTCTACCCAACTCTATCGATTCCGGTGATGGAGGTCCCGGCTCATATTTTCGACCAGCAACCGGTCGNAATTCAGCACCGCACATCAATGATCCTTGTGTTGGTCTGTCAGGCCAAGGAGTTCTAACCTCGAATTTCACACCAGCATAGATAACTGTCTCGCCCCAAGTTACTTTCGCACTCCCTTCCGCATTGTACAAGCAATTCGTTTCAAGAGTAATTTGTCTTGATTCCCATCTTGCTCTGCCGTCGATNCTTTGATCTTTCTCNGCTAAAGATGCCAACTCCTGTCTTAATAGATTAGGAACTAATTCTACCATCTTTAAGCACCTCCATTTTTCTCTTCATATCTACGTTTGAGNGCATCGATTTGTAGTTCATGAATTTCTTTTGCTGCTTTCATATTGTACTCTACACATGTGTTGTATTCTTCGACAGATAAATCACCATCCATCTGCAAAAACGCAATCTCACCCGTTGTGGGAAGTATTCCCATCGGCAAATCTGCTTGACCGTAATTGTCTTCTGCTTTATCCAAATCTAAAACTACAGTGTCTTCGATTTTTCCGCTTGCTACACCAACAATCATGTCACGCATTGGAATTCCCGCATCTGCTAATGCAACAGATGCTGCCGTGATTCCAACACATCTTGTGCCGGCTTCAGCAGCGAGTATTTCTATTTCAACTCTGATTTTCGATCTTGGAAACCGCTCTACTAAAACCACGCTTTCGAGGGATTCCGCAGTAACTTTACTAATTTCCCTGGATCTTCGATTAAAACCAGGACGAATTCGGTCACTTGTCGAGAATGGGGCCATGTTATATCGGACATCAATAACTGCTCTGTCCTGTCTTTGAATTTTCCTTGGATGGGCTTCCATCGGNCCGTAAACAGCGCATACAGCTACATTCAATCCGTGTTGTACCCAAGCAGAACCATCCGCTGCCGGTAGAATTCCGGCTTCAATTTTCACTTCTCGCATTTCATCTACTTTTCGACCGTCTAATCTTAGTCCATCATCACGTAATAATTGTACATCTCCATATCCACCCATCAGGCATTCCTCCTTTGATTCATCATTGCATCTAGTGATGCATTAAACTCAGCCTTATGACCATCATTTCGAACAAGTTCAAACACGTTGCGCATGAACGATATTCCTTCAGAATCNCCATCTACCCAAACTCTACCATTCTCTGCAACGATAATTCTACAGTCACTGACTTCCTTCAATTTGTTCAGAGTAGAATCATTATCCCCTCTTAGTCTTGAAATATGGTTCATTGAAATTTTGGCCATAATACCATCCTTCAATTTTCTGAGACCGACGCCTTTCATTGTTAGAACGATGTTGTGTGCTTCATCGACTTCTTGGACTCTAGCAAGCATGATGTCGCCGATGTCCATGTGGACTCTTGCCGCNCCAAATTCGACCTTCCATGGTGCTAAGGACATAGGTAGAAGACCATTGAACGGACCATTGACATCTGCGAACCACAGATTGTTTCGAACACTTTCTACCACACCAATNACGAGGTCCCCTGACCTGGGCATNTATGCTGAATGTATTGGGTCTACTGAAACGACACCATTGTTGTCTTTGACCCAACCNACTTTTGTNGCAATAATATTTTCACCCTGAACGAGGGTTCCTGTTCCTGCTCGCACTCCAGAAGAAGCCCCGATGGCTTCCCCAGGAGTCACGAGGCGCAGCTCGGCGCCTTCTTTCGCTCCTGACATCTCTTTGTCTCCATGCCGGCCGACCAGCCGACCCATGATAAAGCGAACGCTTGTAGAATAGACTACAATTCTTTTATTTCCGCTTGTTTGTCAATACCCTTTACCTTACCCATTATGTTTGCAGCCATCCCTGGTGGNCATTGGATAATACAAGCCCAGTCCCCGTTTGAAAGCCATTCATCCTTGTCTAAGTATTGACGCAAAAATTTGTTAGCCTGACCGTAGGACGAACCAGAAATTCTGAATGCNATTCTAACAGGCTCAAACGATAACGGTATCAGCGGTTTCAAACTTTTGATAGCGTCTTTAACCTGTAATTCAAGGCGCTTAAATGGGTCAACAGAAAATCGACTTTCTTCCAGAGCTAGTTCTATTCTTGTTCTGGGATGGGGTGTCTTTGATTTTGGGTCGATAGCCATAGAGTGTATTTCTTGAATTATCATCTGTCTTTTTTGTTCGACCATTTCCTTTCGTTGATTTGTTGTTAATTGTATGGTCCCTTTATTCAGAATTATTTTAGCAATTTCTTCGATTTCTTGGGTCCCGAAAGTAGACTCTATTGCTTCTTCTGTGGGGCGGTCACCGCCACGTGCATCATGCCATACTTCATCAGTCGCTAGAAAATCGTCAATGATAACAGAGGATGGATTAGATTGGAAGTCATCAACCATGTCTGGATCTACTAATATTTCGTATCTCTTTCCACCGTACTCATATCTCGCCAAGACGGCTGCGTCTAGGCTTACCATCGCTGGATTCACTCCTCAAGTGGTTTTAATCGGTCGATTTGCTTGTTAACTTCAGACCTGTCTAGTATTCTGTAACCTTCAGAATCTATCACGGAGACCTCAACCGCNTCTCGGTTCAACTCTTGGTCGTTTGCATTTCTCAAAGCTTCAAGCCCTAATTTCATTGCCGCATTGAGTGTCAAATTCTTCTTCCAATTTTTCTCAAAGTAGTCAATCACTGTGTTACGACCGCTTCCAATGGCCCCAGCATGGTATGATTGGTATGCACCAGATGGGTCGGTTTCGAACAAATGGATTCCGTTTTCATCGACACCGCCTATTAGTAAAGCAGTTCCAAAAGGCCTGCTGCCACCATATTGAGTAAANGACTGCTTGAAATCACAAATTTTCTTTGTTAATATGTCTACTGGGACCGTGGCTGCGTAAGTAATTCTGTTAATTTGAGCCTCAACCCTTGCTCTTGCGACGAGCTGCCTTGCATCAGCAACTAACCCACTTGTAGCAATACCTACATGGTCATCGATTTTAAACATCTTTTCTATTGATTCGGGTATTATCAAACGGCTTGCAATTCTTTTGTCGCAAACCAAAACAACACCGTCTCTAAACTTTAGTCCTGCTGTCGTAGTACCTCGTTTTACGCTCTCTCTTGCATACTCAACTTGAAACAATCTTCCGTCTGGACTGAATGTAGTAATTCCGTGGTCATATCCTCTTCCGCTCGGCTGCAAAGTGCCCACCTCTGGTGGCTGTCNGGGTCGGGGTCTTATCAACCTTGGCGGNATGCGATGTATGTGAAGGTAGCAGTTTTGTCCAGCGGAGGCAAGGATAGTAGTGCGGCTATTTGGTGGGCACAGTGCAAGGGCTGGGAGGTGTCTTACCTTGTCACAATGCTTGTCCAGGGAGGCGATTCTTGGATGTTTCAAGTACCTGGAACATCCTTGGTAGAAAAGCAAGCCGAACTTTGTCAATGTGATTGGGTATCNGTCAAAACCGAAGGAATTCCCGAACNTGAGGTGCTTGACCTGAAATCAGCCCTCTCTGGTCTTGANATTGACGGTATTGTTTCGGGAGCTTTGAGATCAGATTATCAAAAAACAAGATTGGAGCGTATTTGTGAAGATTTACAAATAAAATCGTTTACACCACTTTGGCATCAATCTGGTCAATCCCACATGGACAATNTGGTAGCAAATGGATTCAAAGTCATGATTAGCGGGATATCCTGTGAGGGCTTAGGACGAGAATGGCTTGGTGTAATATTGGATAGGAGGTCTTTGGCTGAATTGACTAAATTATCGAAGAAATATCGATTCAATGTCGATGGTGAGGGAGGAGAGTATGAAACAATTGTTGTTGCAGGACCTCACATGAAAGGCGAGTTGACTCTTGAATATGAGATTCATTGGGATGGAATACGGGGAAATCTTTCATTTGCGTAGTCCAGTTNNAAATTTTTGTCCCGGCACGCAATGTTCATTTCCTTTGCCCACGGAGGCGGAACATGGCGTTCTGTCCACTCGACTACAGGTATGGCTCTCAAGAATTCAAAGAGATATGGTCCGAACTTGGTCGGCATCAGCGCCAATTAGAGGTTGAAAGAGCACTTGTGTGGGCTCACAAAGAAATGGGAAAAGTATCTGTCGACGATTACCAAAAGGTTGCTGCAATAGCGGTACCATCAATTGTCACAAAGGAAAGAGTGTCTGCTATCGAAGCCGAAACCAAACACGATATTATGGCATTGACCAAGGCCATGGCCGAGGCAGCAGGTGAGGCGGGATGGTGTATCCATTTAGGCGCTACATCTAATGACATCGTTGACACAGCAGTCGGATTACAGTTACGCGATTCAATCACACTCCTGCGAAAACAGCTGTGCAATTTAATTGGGGTTACAGCAGACCTTGCAGAACGTGAGAGAGACACTGTAATGCTNGGTAGGACACATGGTCAGGCAGCCGTCCCCATCACTTTTGGGCTAAAAGTGGCAGTTTGGTTGGATGAAATGAGACGCCAATTGGTAAGACTCGACGAATCAACTCCACGGATAGCAGTAGGCAAATTTTTGGGTGCTGTAGGCACTGGTGCCGCTCAAGGCTCGGGTGCAAGAGAATTACAAAGACTAATTTTAACACACTTGGGTTTACAAGTACCTCTAGCAACAACTCAAGTCGTCGGAAGGGACCGATATATCGAATATGTGTCTTGGTTATCAAACGTGGCCTGCACGTGTGAAAAGATACTACAGGAGATTCGTAATTTACAACGGTCAGAGATAGCGGAAGCTGGAGAAGGTTTTGACGTAAAAAAGCAGGTTGGTTCCTCAACTATGGCTCACAAAAAGAATCCAATAAAATCAGAGAATGCATCAGGTCTTGCGAGAATAGTGCGTTCATTTATCATACCTACTTACGAGAATGCTTTATTGTGGCATGAGAGGGATCTTGCAAATTCTAGCTCTGAGAGGTTTACACTATCACACGCTTCGACTTTGTGTGAGGACGTTATGGCGAAAACTGCAAATGTTCTNACAAACCTTTGGGTTGACAGAGAGAAAATGCTAGCAAACATTGCGAGTCAAAAGGGGCTTGTGATGGCTGAGAAAGTAATGATTGAACTTGTAAGTCACGGTATTGGTCGNGACGAATCACATGAAATTCTTCGCTCCGCATCATTTGAAGCGATTGAAAATGGTGANGAATTAATTGATGTTTGTGCTAGAACACCTGCGATAGCGTCGGCTTTTAGTGTGGATGAACTTGAAGCNATGTTCGATCCGGCAAATCACATTGGAGTATCTGGAGAAATAGTCGATGAGGCTGTTGAGTACGCTAGAAATTCTATTCGATAGATAAATCTCCGTCAGTTTGGGCCATTGAATACCGGACAAGAATCATAGAAATTAGGGCAGCAATAGTGAACGCTATTCCTACCATTTTTGACATACTGTACCACAGTATGATTACGCCAATTATAGAAAAATAAGCAATCACTTGGCAAAGTGCAGAAGCAAAATTCAGTTTACTCATCATTTCATCACTCAATTTTCCATTATTCTCAAGTAAGAATGTGTAAACAAGAAAATAAATTCCCTGGAAAGGTATTGTAGCAGCAATTAAAGTCAGTGCTATCTCTCTTTCATATTTTGGATTTGCTTCCTGCTCTATACCCTGAAATAACATCACTGCAGTGCTAGTACCCAATAGCGCAGCCATTATTGTCCATCTCTTATCTTGTGATGAAGTCCTACTTTCNACATTGACTGAACCATCACTCATGGAGGCTTGTCATTTCCTTATGGTTTGTATCTTGCCCTTAGAAATAGAATAAANATTCGATTTCGAGGGCTATAATATTGTACGAAGCAGGAGTATTAAGGCTCCTGTCATCGATGCTACTATCATTAGAAGAATTATCATTGAGTGGGGACCATACTCATTTGTATCTTCGANNNCGCTTTGAATGAGCCCGTCGCGTTTTATAGCTGCAATTAGTGAACCAGCTTCCTCGAAGTCGGGCAATGCTCTTCTTGGGATTCTTTCACCCTNGCGCANNTNTCCGGACATGGGTGTGGGTAGTACTCTTGGGTATTATGGATTTTCATGATACGTAATGGAAAGCAATATCTCCCATCGCCAATCTGGCANCGCCATGGAAGAGCCAACTATCGGTGACATGTCGATTACCGATGAGCATATAGTGGTGGCTAGCAAGACAAAAATATCCAAAATTTGTCAAGAATTATCTAAAAATCCAGATTATGCAGTCTTAGTCAAAAAAAGTGGAGATATTATTGGTGTTGTAACNGCGAGAGACATATTTGCCAAAATGGCGGAGGGTCTCAATGCTACAAAAGTGAAAGTCGACAAAATAATGCGAACAGAAATTCTGAAACTCAGAGATAATACACCTCTTTCAAAGGGACTAAACATGCTTAGTAAACTTTCTTCAGATGCGGTTGTTGTTATTGATAGTGATGGAGAATTTTGTGGGTACTTTTCAATTAAAGATTACAGGGAAGCAACCCGTAAATTNGAAGCTCATNTGATCATATCATCTCGTTTGTCAAAATCAAGGAAAGCAATATCCAACAAATCAATTCAAAAAGAAGGACATACAAACAGCGATTTACTTGATTTATTACTAGGAGATAATTTGGATACAGACGATGACGAAGATGAAGTACCATCNATGCTAAAATTTGACTGAGGCCNAGCTATGAATTTTTGGACGTTTAAACAGAACGATTCTTCAATTCATCTCGCTGTTGATGGTTCNTGTGGCGGAACTACACTTGGTTTGCAGATGGCTAAACAAACGATATCAGCAGGAGGTAGAGTACTCTGGGCATCGCCCGAACTTCCAGATGCAACGAGATTTTCACAGATTTTTAAGGATGTATCGCTGACAGAATCATCAAGGTTTCATGCGATGAACCTTGTTGGAAATATTGACCAATCTGTAAAATCTCTACAGAAAACAGCGAAATCACTTCCTAACGTNAAACTAGTTGTACTGGATGATTATTGTCCAGCCACAGGTCATATCCCAATTGAGATAATAGAGGCAGTAAATGGTCTAATTTCTTCAGCATCATGGACTACATTATTAATCTCAAAAGGGGGNNCNTCNATGAAATCTGATGAGGAATTGTCAGCCCGAGGTAAATCAAAAATAAATTCTGATGAGGTCTGGTTTCTAAAGCGACCAAGTTCGGACTCGAAACGAATTCTTTCCATGGATGGTGAAATTAAAGATCTCAGGTTATTAGAAGAAGGATTTGTTTCCTAATCCTCATCTTCTCCCAGTAATTTNGCCATTTCCTCCAGTGCATCATCNTCGGGCTCTTCAAACTGTTCGGGATTTTTTGCTCCACCCTCCAACATATCGTCACCAGCGATAGCAGGGGCAGAATCATCTCTGGCTTTGGCCAGATTAGCTCTTCCTCGATTTGTCATGAACCAAATCATCCCCAATAATGTCAATCCAAGGATGATATACGTGACCTGTGTTGAATCAACCATGATATGGCCAATAGTTTCTATCTATCAATATTTATGTTCTAATCAAGGGTTTTTGCTAGATGTCGACGTTTATCTACTGGAGGCTGAACCCATCCACTAAAGATTGGTTTGCGTTTGGTTTCAACCCAAAGTACCTCTGATTTGATTTTACACTTAGGACATCGAACACCTTGGTTTACTCCCATGGATTTCATACGCACACCACAATCACACATTGGTCGCTGTTTGGTTGTTGAATTAATGACTTTTATTGCCTCAAGATGTATTTTACCCTCATATCTTAGTCCCAAACATTCGATTTCATCTCCAATGTCTANCCACTGGGCGAGTTTGTTGAGATCTCCAGANTCAGCAAATGCCAAGAATTCTTCGTTCAAAATAACGTGACCGCCCTGCAATATCGATTTATCGTGAACTGTAAAAGCGAAGGTTTCCTCTAAATGGTCGCCACTGGCTTGGTTAGTAGCATACACCCTTGAGCCAATTGTTGGAGCACTCTCCTCAACCAGAAGTTTGGTTGCCTGCTCTGCTACCTGCTTACTTNTTGCNCGAACTCCGAACATTACTGGGCATGGGCCCCTCGGTGAAATCAATCCACGTTTTGTCCTCGGGTCGCGACAGAGGAATGTACCTTCCATATCATCAACAATCGCTAATGCATCTTCGTTAACATGTCTTACTCCATCACGCCATGCAATTCCTTCCCACGTTACGTTATCAGCTCTCCATGAACAAGATGCAGCCGCTCCAATTCTGCCATTGCCACCCCACTGATATCCTCCCTCATAGAAGTCCACCTCGCCCCTAACAGCGCTCCAGTAATAATCTGCATCTGGTTGCTCAAAAAAGAGGACCATTCCTGGGTCTGATGGATACTGTGTTCTATCTGAGTGTTCAGACTTTGCAATATTCCCTTTTAGACAACGAATATTGTTTTTCCAGTAGTTATCTAACCATTCTATTATCGACTTGTCAGCGTAGATTTGAACTGATAATGATGCATTACCTCTGGTACGGCGNTTAGCAAAAGGCCACAACCTTGTAAGACGAGGTTCTCCATATTCACAAGGTAAGGCCTCTAGTAACTTGTGAAACACCAAGGTTGTACAACCACCATCCAAGGAGTCAGTATCATCAAGTCCAAGCCACATTATAATTACACTGGGCTGAAGTCATCACCTTCATCGTTTTGTATTATTCTATCAATAACTTG
>PBGS01000052.1 GCA_002720115.1 Methanobacteriota archaeon | reverse complement strand
CTAGTTTGAACAGATTGTGCAATTAATTGTTGTTCATCAGATAATATTCTATCCTGTGCAGATGGCATTGCAGTTGAATAATTGCCAGGTCCGAACCCAACATACTCAAAAGTGTGTCCAGATGCACGTAAAATAGAGTATCTTCTAGACTCAACTGGTAATATTTTTATTCTTTGTGCTGCAACATTCTTATCATGATTGGTTGCATTTGTGCCTAGTACACCTCTTATAATTGAGTTACAATCTTTATTTGATATTCTTACAATTTCATCCTCAATTTGTAAGTAATCTCCTCTACGGAGTAAACTCTTCTCTTGAAGTGATATAGAGGATGTGGTTGTGGTTAAACCTGTTGTAAGAGGTGTGGTGACTCCACCGTATATTGGAATAGTTTGATTATTACCTCTTGCTGATATGCCAGCACCATGTGCAAAAGCAGTGGCACCACTAAACGTAGGAGTGCTACCAAGAGCACCCATGCTGACATTTACTGAAGAACCATAACCAATTCTATCTGTGATAAAGAATGTGCCATTGAATTCTGTGTTCGCATTATTGATAACAATCTGATCACCTCTTCTCAAACCTATATCTGAGTGTAAAGTGACAGTTGCAATACCACTTGTTATGTCATATTCTATATTGTTGATAGCAGTGGACACACCCACGTGGTATATAAATCCGCCACTACTACTATCACTTGCACTACCAGTATAAGAAACTCTTTGTGCCTCATCCACACCAGTTATTCTATAGACACCATTATAAGAGTCACTACCAACACCGATAACTTGAATAGCGTCACCAATATTATTGTTGATAGCATCTATCCTAACAGTTGCATCAGATCCTGAAGATGCAAAAGGCACTCCTCTAACAGTAACAACATCATTGACACTGTAACCTGAACCGTGGTTGTTTATATCAATACTCGTTATGACACCACCTGAATTAACGGTAACATCAGCAGTGGCACCTTTACCTGTGCCACCAATCAAATCTACGTTGAACCAAGATGTAGACGGAGTGTAATTTGATCCACCATTGAGATCGGTTACAGTTAAGATTGCATTGAATCCATGTTCAACTGCACCATCCAAAATAAGTGCGGAACCAGAAACACTTGCACCTGTTATGCCGATACCAAGATTACTTTTATCTAAGAATGATTCTATCCCTTCTTTTGATATACTATTAGCAGGATCATTTGTTTGAACAATACCTATGTCATCTCTTCTTGCAAATGACACTGCTGATTTTGGATCAACGACAGGATTGTCCACACTTACCTTAGGTCGTAAGTCATTTACATTCTGTGGGAAAAGATTTGAGGCAGTTGAAAATGGTGATATTGTAGGTCTCGCTAGATATGATAATAAAGTTATATCATAGATACCATCTTGAATATTCCTTTTATATTCTTGTATCTCTTCATTTGTATAAATTTGAAATGCTGTTCCAAAATCACGTTTGTTGAAGAATGGAGCAAAAGTTCTTCCTGATCCAACAATTGATTGATCATGGAGAGTGTATGGAACATTGGTTGTTATAGTTGATATTCCGCCAGGATTTGTATTGATTCCAATTCTAAAAGTTCTAGCGTCATCTATTGCTAAAACATCGAATAAACCATTATATCCACTGTTTGCAACTCCGTCTGTATTGTTTGTGCTTCTTAATCTTCTTATCTCTACACCCTGTCCTACAGATAATCTATGTGGGAATTGTGATGTAATGATACCTGCATTAGATCCAGAACTCCAACTAGCATCAACAATTAAACTATCAATTCTAAGGTTAGATGTAGATGATATGACTGTAGAGTCATTTTTGTAACTAACATCATCAGGGAATGATCCAGATTCAGCAATAGAAAAACCATTAGTGGGTGGTGATGCTAAAGTAGAATCATCAGGCACCACATACCTTACTCTATAAATTTTTTCTAAATCTTTTCTATTGTCAGAACTCCTTTGAACAAATGTGTTGACTGTTCTGGGTGTAATTTTAGATTGATTAGTTACTATCGCAGATCTAAGAGAGTTGCCAGCACCCACTGTGATGAACCATCCAGTTCCATCCTCATACTGCATTGGGTGACCAGGATCGCCAGGATTTTTGGACTCTACTGTAGATACTATTCGTAACTTACCACCAAGGTTGTTGATACCTATGAGATTGCTACCTGCTATGGCGTTGTTAAAAGTTGTAGCGATCTTGATTTGATTTGTATTTACACCATCAGTTACAACAAAATAATCTCTATTATATTCTACACCATCAGGCAAATCCCCTGTCTCAGAAAATATTCTTATATTTTCACCTGGCAAAAACTTATGTGTCTCCTCTAATGTAAATATATTACTTGTTATCGAGTTTATACCAGAATTACTACCAACAAAAATTTCTTTCTTACCAGACGCATAGAGATCAGTGTTTGTGCCAGGACCTGGCATTAATATGTCAGCACCGAATGTTGTATTTTCTATGGTACAGAATAACTTATCATTTATTTTATTACCAATGGTAAAACCACTTGCAGTTTTATTTGGAACTTTATCCTTCTGCGAGTTGCCAAATATAAAGAGTTTAGTGTCTGTAGAAACACCAACTGTTTTTTCTACATCAATAGATTGCCAGTTTATATCGTCAACATTAGAAAAATTTTTCTTAGGTGGTACAATACTTGTTATAAACGCCTTATCATCTTTTATAAATGCCTCTTTCCTAAATCCATCAGATTCTAATGCTTTTGATCCAAAATTGGAGTTAGAGTTAGTGATAGACATATCACCACCTGCCACTGCTTTAAAGTGGTGACCATATCCTATGGCAAAGACAGACACCAACTGCATTACAGAGTTGTTAGATGACTTTACATGATAAGATTCAAATTCTGGTTTATATCTTGCTAAACTATCGGTATGAAGTGTCGTTGTGGTTCCTAATGTTGCTTGATCTTCCCATGCACCTGAGGTGGTGTTATATTTTACAAAAGCATTATCATCTTTTTGTAACGATATTCCAGTAAATTGAGCAACCAACATTGACTTGAATCCAGTTGCTTTGTCACCATCACAATGTAAACCACACAATCCAAAAACTGATCTAACAGAGCAGTTGAATATGTAAGGTGATGATGATGTTACTGTGTCACTCTCTATTGTAACTATGGGTGTAAGTCCACTAAGACTTGGATTAGATGTGCTGGTTGGTGTGTTTGCTACTGTGTAACTAAATTGTGTATCACTAACCACTTGAGACACAACATGACTGCCATCATACTCTGCATTATTGACACCGAATATCAATATTGGTGTGCCTACTGCGAGTCTATGTGTGGTCTTTGTTTTTACTGTAACAATTGATGTTGCTGTAGTCGATGACGGATCTATACCAGAAAAAATATCATCAATCTCAACATCACCTAACTCAGATATGGCACCTACAATTCTATTCTCATCAATTAATTTTTCAAAATCATCATTTGTTGGATATGATGGCAGTGCTCTTCCACTATTTGTTCCATACGCAAGCGTTANCTTTGCGTAATACATGTCAAGATCTGTGTTACCTTTNCCTGCTACTGTATTATTACCGTCCGCATATTCAAANACAGTTAGTTTATGGTGTGAAAAATTAGGTGCATAAACATTTTCAGTAAAATCCTTGAATGTCCTATCTGATCCTTCNCCATCAAAAATACTAAACCCAAAGAAGAAACAAGCACCTGTTACTCTGAATATCGCAGAGGTAGGTATGTCATTNTTAAGTGGATCGGGGATATATTTTGGTCTTATCTTCGTTTTTCTAAGATCTTGTCCAACAATAGATGTTCCTCTTGGTAAGATTACACCACCGTGAATAGAATTATAGTGGTATAATACATTATCAACATTTTGTACGTCAAAATTTGTTCCAATNCCAAACTCTGTTATACTTTGAGATGTTCCATTTACATCAGTTATATTTCCATCATTATCAATTTGAAAACCAGGTCTATTATCAATGTAATGAACACCTGGCGATACAATTATAGTTGTCTTATCAAATTTATCGTTGTCTTTTCCTAATTGATACGAAAAACGAGCAGACTCAATTAATGCTCTTTGAATTGTTTTNAACGGACGAGTTCTTGAATTACCAGTNTTACTGATATCATCCGTTGCATCAAGTTCTTCAGGGTTTACGTAGATTACATTTCCCTGTACATTTTTTAAAAAATTTTCAAGTCTGCTTAGTGGCATTACTTATAAATCCTGACACCATTCCTTCAACCTATTTATACCCTACTAAATCCCTGACTTATTCTACTCCAACACTNATGATTGCNATCGCTATATTTTNGGTATTCTTTGAACTAATGGATATATATCTGTCTCAACTTTATCCACAATTTGATCGATGACATTAACGTCAAGACCTGCAAATGGTGGAACGATACCAAGTATGCGAAGTAATCCATCTACAAACAATGCTAAACAAGTAAAACCAAGTATCATACTTATGATTGTAGCGTCACGATTATGTTTTGCCATAGATGCATCATCAATCGCTTTTGCTTTAGCAAGAGCGTCAGCAATAAGTGCATCCACCTCTTTTTTAGTGTAAAACCCTCCTAAAACAGGGATTTCGTGAAATTTTATGTCCGATAGTGGGAACTTAGGCATGTATGTCATACGTATATTATATCTAGCTCTTCATCAATCCCATCAGCAGTTCTTACAAGTTCTAACACTGACATAAACTCATTTGTTGTTTTGCAATCAATACATTGATAGTTACCAAGAGAACCGAAAATCTCAAATTTTCTTGAGGTGAGATTGACTCGAATNTCATCTACAAACTCCTCTAAATCCAAATGTGCCATGATGTTNTATAAAGTANGCCTATTATAGCACATATGTTNAAACATCGCAAGTTGCATCATGCACAANAGTCNGATCNTTCGACTCAACAGTCACCTCATAATATGCCTTTATAGGTCCGCCAGCATTATTACGAACAATAATTTTTGCACCATACTGTATTGTGCTGACAAACAATTCTTGAAACACTCCAATTGGAGTAAGTTGAACATTGATAGTTTCTGATTTGACATTTCCCACCCATGTTGGAGGTAACTCAATAATACCATCAACACTCACTATGCCACGTACTTCCATAATTTTATGAATTTTCGTTTAGTATAGCATGATTGTACCAGAATGACAATACGAATCTCTCTGACTTTTCAACTTGTGAAACATAATGCAAATACTCAGCATTAGAAAATACTAAAAGTTTACCCATTTTAGGTTTTACTTCCATGAATTCAAAACATGTATGCCCACCAATAAAATCATCATTTAGATATAGCATTGCAGCAAATACATCTGGATTGTGCTTGTTATTATCATCAACATGAGGTTTCATAAATGTGCCAACTGGCCATCGTATAACACCAACGTAATCTAAGTTTGATGTGGTATCAAAAGACTTGCAAAGATTAGTTACTCTCATGACCACATCATCTTCTGGTGGAATAACAGTAGGATCTACGTTTCCACCATGATATACTGCTGTATGATTTTTCCATTCAACAGTGGTAAGATAGGTATCTCCACCTCTAGTAGAGTTACCATAAGGCATTTCTTTATTATTTGCTTTAGATAGATTGATAAAATGCTCACAAAGTTCAGGNGATAAAAAATTATCCTCAATATAAATCAGTTTTTTCACGTGGTTTTNGTATTAACTCCTGTTTTATATTGTGGATCATCATAATCTGGATCTGGATAGTCNTCCCAAGTATCTCCCTCATACTCCACAACTAAATGATTAACGTCCTTACGCTCACCATATACATGGTAGAAACAATCAATGGGNGTTTCAGGTATGGTATTAGACTCTAAAATTATCTTCTCGTTATCAAAACTTTCCACAGTAATCATCTGAGGCACTCCAATATTCTGTATCTGTACAGTGATACTATCAGCGTGCACTAGATTTTTCCAATGTGAGGGTAGTTCTATGATATTACTATCCTTCAATCTCCCTCTATAATATACAGCAACCTCTGGTCCNTCAATACAGGCATACCTTAGTCTATTACCTTTACCTTTGGATGGATGAACCATATCAAATGGTTTTGGTCTACCATCTGCCACTTGATGTCTTGCTTCTAATCTTCCCTTTGATAAGCAATCAACCGCACCAGTGACGAAAACATCACCATCAATAAAAACTGTATTTGTTGCCTCTTCACCAATTATTTCTACATCACCCTCTACTTGAACTGCCCTACCACTTACGCCAGGACTCCAATCTCCGAGTGCAGTTCCTACATTCAGAGTTGCTTTCGCAAAACCACCTTTATGNGCACCTAAAAATGNNGGTCCTGTAGCNACTANNGTGCCATCATAAGGTTTGTCACCATTCAGAGTTTCNACTGCCTGATCTAATTTTGCTGGTTCTTCAANACCAATGTAAATCTTTCCAGATTCAATGTCTCTAATACCTGTCATTCGTTTAAGAGTGTTTTTGTTTGTTCTTTTAGATAGTCACCTAATACAGGTGGGATAAGTTGAGATGTTGGTTCATGTATGCGAACTANGTTACCNACTATAACATTCCATCCCTCAGAAAAAGAAATGACTTTATCCTTTGCATCNAATATGACGTTTTCTGATTGTGCTATGATGCGATTGTCTGCGTCTATNTTGATGTCATGTTTTGCTTTGAGAGTGATGTCACCCTCCTTTGCATTTTTTGCTGACATTCTTATGTCATTTGCCACAACAGAGAATCTGCCATCACACTGAATAAGTATATCTCCTGCAGATTTAANAGATAATGGTGCTNNATCACATTTCTGCAATATCTGAGATCCTTGTATGGCAGTGGCATCATCACTTGATCTTATTTCAAATCCACCATCATGAAATATACGCATCCCTGCACTAGATGATCCATGAAGTCCAATATCACGTATTCTANNNACANCATCATCTCTTTCTCTTCCTATAGTAAAGTTACCATCCTCAGGATGATTTATTATAATTGGTGGTACNTTCGCCATTAGAAACCTCTAGGACAATCAATAACTCTGATAAGTTTAGCATCTGGAACTATTGGGTCCTCATAATCCTGAACTTTTGTAAATCTAGTTATGGGTCTAAGCACAGCACCAAATCCTGTATTTGTATTGACAGTAAGTTTTGGTATGTCAACGAGACCGACATCAACTTTTGTGTTTGGATCCACGCCTAAAATCCTACCTTTCTCATCTAAGATAGGCACTATGACACCGCCACTTGGTGTGGTGATTGTGTCACCTGACTTGAANCCTATGCCTGGTGATATNACCTGAACACCACTCACCTCTCCAATCACATCAATACCCTCATCATCTGCCGTTCCAGTTCCTGCTCCTACCCCTGCTGTGTCTGTGCCCGCACTAGTGCCCGTCACCGTGTCGGTGATGGGGACCACCGTTCCATCAGGTAATGTTGTTGTTCCTACGTTTGGTCTTGAAATNGGAACTACAGTCCCGTTAGGTAATGTAGTTGTTCCTGTAGGAGTTACTACCTCTTCGCCAGTGTCTACGTTAATTATAGTATCAATAACACCAGGNCCTACATATCCACCGCCTGAATTTGTAATAACGATATCTTTTATTTGACCAAATGTAGGAGAATTCTCATCTAAATCAACCTCAGCAGTTGCAGTGGCACCTTTACCATTATTACAATTATCTGTTATGGTAACAAAAGGAGGAGATGTAAAACCAGATCCAAAATCGCTCATATTTACACCAACAACCTTTCCTATTGAGTTTACAACTGCTTTTCCAACAGCACCAGAACCTCCTCCACCAAAAATAGACAGTTTGGGAGGACCACACCTCTTTGTAAATGGGTCACATCCACCAATTAAACTTTTCATATTAGTGGGTATACCACCCGACACACCTTGTTTTAAGGTAAGAAGATCTCCAGAAACGCCTGATAGTTTACTAAATGCACCAGTAACACCCTCAATACCAGGAAATATACCACTGAGAGCACCTATGGGGTCATTTATAGCATCACCCAATCCTCCAAAAGCACTTAGTCCACTTGCAAGATTAATTACTCTACCAAAATCTAATTTCTTTTTAGGATCTGCTCCTACATTGATCTTCCAATCTAAGGGTTCTGGTTCACACTCATTTCCCTCACATTCAAGAAGAGCAAGACCTGCTTGAGCAATTTTGACTGCTTTATCCATCATGCTTGCAAATGGAGGTAAGGATATGCCACCTGCCACACTTTGTATTGAACTTATGGAGGGTCCTATGAGACCTTGAATCTTATCACTTATGCCAGATATAAGACCTCCGAAGAATTGTTCTGCTGCACAAAGTGGAAATTGTAATAAATTACCCACCAATCCCTTCAAGAAATCACCCACAAAACTTTGTAAACCATTTAAAACATTTTCAATCAAGCAGTAGACCTGATCAGTTTGTTTTCTTATCTCTAAATTTTTTATAAGATGTGCAGGGTCTAAAAAACTTATTGCTTTACTTACTTGCTCATCAACCTCTTTCAACATCTCTTTTCTTGCTTGCCTAATTGTTGCAGAAAACCCACCTGCAATTTTATTAGATGCTTTTAATATCAATTTGTCCATGTCCACTATTCTATTAAGAACTGGATCTATATGTTTATCCTGAAATTTTTCTAATCCACTTACCTCATCAATGAAAGATTGTAGAACTTTCGATGCTTCTCCTAATGCACCACTTGGTGCAATACATTTTTGTGCAACCTCAACGTCAAAAGTTGTATCATCAATATGCCTTACGATACTCTTGCCTTTATCAGCAGTAAATTCTCCACCACCTTCTTTTTTACCAAACCTAGAATTACTATCAGGGGTACCACCATTTCTTCTTTCTTTTTCCCCATTAATAAGAAGGTTATACCTGCCGTCTTCTATACTTTTATCATTTTCAAAAGGAAAAAAACCTGAAGTTGCTTTACCCTTTACATCCTCCCATGTTTGAAATGCTTCAGCACCAGAGTTTGCATGAAAACAACCAAGAATAACTGGTTGTTGTCCTTCTTCACCGTCAAGGAAAAATCCAAAAACAGTCTCGCCACCTTGTAAAGCAAAACTTGTGCCACCTTTGTTATGTCCAGCACCAAACTGAGGTGACACGAGAAAATGTGCCCAAGGTAGATCGAAATCGTCTATACCTCCTTCTGCTTCTGCTTCTGGTGGATGATGACCTAAAATTCTTACTTTTGCCCTAAATCCTGCCTCAACGTTTTGATTATTTTTATCACGCCAAGCGTAATCTGCGGTAACCTGTCCAATAAACCAGTGGAAACCGTCTTTACCTGCAAAATTTATACCAATTCTATTTGATTCAAGCATTAGTCATCATAAACAAGACACTCTGGTTCGTCTGGGTGATTATCACAGAATAATTCTAAAGCATTTGGATCATGATGATCACCTGCTGCGATCTCTTCCTTATGATGTTCTGCATACTCCTCAAGTTCATGCAATTCTTCTTTTGCATGTCTTCTTGCTGCGGGGTTTGCTTGTGGATCATCGATAATTTTCTTATCGTGCTCCATGTGGTCTTCGATTGTTTTCATGACTTTGTGTTATTTTGGAATGAGTCTCTCACAAGAGTAAGTCCACTGTATGATTTGTCACCAAACTCATGTGACAATCTTGCTATCATATAGAGTCCAGAAGCAGGGTTTTTACCCATTCTTGTTGGTTTCTCAATATTTAGCTTAGCAAACTCACAGAAAATTACCTGTCCTACTCTAAGACTTAAGTTCATAGGAATACTCACATTTAGCATTTGAGAGAATAATGCTGAGTATCTTGCACTTGATTGTGCCTCATAATTAATTTTGTCTTGAGGTGTTTCTGCAGACTGACCCTCTATTGCAGGAGTCATAGTTCCTTCATCAACAAATCCAAATGTCATTCTTGAATAAGCATCAGCGTAAACTGCAGGAATGAGTTCTTCTTCATTTGACAGTTTGAGGTAAGTCCTTAAACTTTCCTTCAAACTATACTCCTCGAACATTGGTTTCTTTCTTAGTATATCATAGTAGTAATTTGCTGCTTTGTATTGTCCACTTCTAAGTTTTTTGATGATATCATGATTTTCCACCCACCTAGGAGGTGAAGAAAAATAATAATTATTATCATCTAATGTGTATTTGTCTGATGCATATTGATATTTTATAATTGATTTGTTATCCTCTGCATCTCCAAAAGTTTTATCAATATCTTGAAAACTATACCCATCTTGTGTCTCAAAAAATAAAAAACCCGAACTCCCTTTTGTTTGACTATATCCATCTGATCCTGTCGGAATTGATTTTTTACATAAAGAACTTATCATAAAAAGAGGTCTTCTGTAATTTCCAGTGAACTCATATTTGTTTGATGTCTCATCTATGAATAGTCTCTCTTCTTTTACTTCTAATTTATCTTTTAATATTTTTGATACAGTGTCAGATATTTTATCGGTATATTTTTCCCAAACCCTAGTAGTATGATTTGATACTGCATGTCGTGTTGCTAATGTCAGATTAAACACCTCTCTTTTTGTATCTGAAGTATTTGAATCAATATTTGTAATAACTAAGGGTTCTGTTGAATCATCCCATCTAAAACCTTCTTTTTGACTTGGATGACTATAATGAAGATGCACATTCATACCACTTCTTATTGGCATTTCATTTAAGAACCCATAAGTGTCATAACATGACAATACAATATGAATACTTGGATCAATTATATCCTCAAAATACTTAACACCTGCTAATTGACCTGCTAAATTCACTGGAATTCCACCACCTGCAGGTATGATGTCAAATTTTTTTAAAATATGACTTTTTATCCAAGAAGAACCGTCCATTATACAGTTAGCAATCCTGTCATCTGTGCGTATTTAGCAACAGCATCAAATGATTCATCTTTTATAACTACAGTTCTTTGCCCACTCCCTCCTAAACTCATTGGTCTAATCGTGGTGGGATTGTTCATAACAATTAAATTGTTAGTAAGATTAGATTCGTCATTTATTATGGGTGCCATTGCAATATTATTATTTTCATCTGTAATTTTTTGATCCATATTATTGTTCTCTAATAATGAGTCTGAAAATATGTTACTTTTAGGTAATGATGCAATTGAACTAGATGGTGGTTCTAAATCATTACTTGATATATCACCCGTAAACTTTGTCCTCAATTTATTCAAGATAAAATCACTAGCATTTCGTAGAATTTCTATTGCTTTTTCGGTATCTTTTATTCTTATTTTTGTTGAGGTTGAGTCTTTTGCTTTTGGTGCTTTCTTAAGTATTTCTTTTAATACTTTAAGATCTTTTATGAGTGGTGTTATCTCACGAGTTATCGTTAAATTATATTCTTGCGAAATAGCATCTGTTATTGGTTTTTTTCCATTTAATGTTTTTTCTGCAAGAAAGTCTTTCGCCTTTTGTGCAATTTCGGTCGCTCTTTGTGTGCGTTTAAAGGGGTCAAGATCCACATTCTGACCACTTTCTCTTACAACTTGCTCCTTTATCTTTTGTAAATTGGGATCTTTTTCTATATTTCTTAAAATCTCATCATCTTCTTTTTTTCTCTTAAACAATTCTTGTGCTTCTTTTTGCTTTCTTTTGATAAACCTTTGAAATCTTAAATTCGCTCTTTGTACAAAAAGTTCCTCTCTCTCTGCTTTTGTAAGATTTCTGATTTCTTTTCCTCTTTGACTAATGCCTGGTGCTCCCTTCTGACCAGGCACAACAGTTCCCCTTTTATTAATAAAAGGTGATGTCCTCATTCTAATTTTTTGTTGTGCAGATTTACTTAGTGTTCTTTCTAATAATTTTCCAATTGCCACTAATTTTTCCTTTTCACTTAACCCTATTAGATTAGGATTTTTTACCAATATTTTTTCTATGATTTTAACACTTGCAGGAGCACTTTTTCCTAATGTAACCACAGCAGCAGTTATAAAACCTGCTGCAAGTAATGTAAGTCCTATTGCTCTTACTGCAGGTCTTTGAAGAAAGGGTGTAGAAGGTTTAGGAGGTATCAATATTGGAATTTTTCCTGTTTGATCATCTTCATCTACTTGTTTCTTAAATGCTATTAGAGTCGGGGCAGTGTCTTCTTCAAAAGTTTTGAGAGTGCCGTCAAATTGATCTAAAGCACCTGAAAACAAAGTTTTTTCTCTTCTTTTTCTTTCAATAAGAATTTGTGATTTTCTTTGTTTATCTGCATTGACTCCTGTGAGTAAGTCTGCGATACTCCCACCAGCAAAAGCACCAACTCCGCTTCCGATGATACCACCAATTAATGTTCCTAAAGGACCACCAAATGCTGTTCCTATGGCAGCACCTTTTGCACCACCAGCTAAAGCACCTGCCAATCCTCCACCAGCACCAATAGTTGCTTGTGCTATATTTTGTCCACTTCCCAATCTACCAGAAAAATCTAATCCTGTGCCTAAAATTGCTAAAGGTCCTACCCTACCAAATTTACCAAATCTCCCTAAATTTTTTCCAATTGCTCCTCCTCCTTTAGGAAGTAAAGGTTTTCTTGGTCTTACACCAGAAAATCCCGTACCACCTGATCCTCCTCTACCACGACCTCTAAGTCTTTTTAGAAGAAGAGAACCTCCAAAAAGACTTCCAAAAATACCACCTCCCTCCTTATCTCTTTTTGATAGTGCACCATATGTTCTACTTCTCTCTTCTATTGATTTTTTCAACAACTCTAAAGTTCTTTTCTCATATTTTCTATTAAGAGAAGACCTTCTTCTTATATCTCTCAATAATGAATTAGATGTCCTTTTAGATTTTGTGAATATCGGTGTTATGTTCATTTAATTAAAGGCAGCATATGAATCAAGGGCAAAAGCAGACTCAAGTTTATCTATTGATCCATTGAATATTGTAGATACATCCACATTACCTGTAGCGTTATCAGGAACAGGTGGAAGAGGTGGTATTTCTTGAACTTTATTATCGCCATTTATTATAATTGGATTATTATTCTTCGTCTCATCATTATTTTTTGTAGGATCTACTCGTATTAAAGGACCTACTCCACCTTCGGGTATCCTGAAAAAGATTCCTTCTTTTTTATTACCATCTTTTTTCTTATCAATTTTTATATTCTCAAGATTGATTCCCAATAATTCATTATATCTATTGAGACTATTCTCCGCAGTATTCGTGGTTTGTTTGTATTGTGGCGTAATACTTGCAAATATTCCACCCAATACTTTCATATCATCTTTATCTAATCTCTCTGTAAGATCTACACCCCTCTCTTTTGCCATCGCCTGTATCAAATCAATTTGAAAGTCAGGTGTAAATTTTTGTTTATCAGGATCTACACCTAATAATCTTTCAGCATCACTTTTTAAGAATACGAATTGACCTGCTCCAACAGCAGCAGATTTTTTCTCATTGCCGTCTCTGTCAATAAATTTTGATTGAGGATCCTTTAAGAATTCTGTTTGTAAATCATCAACCTCTGAGATTGTCTTATTAGTAATATCACCAAACTTCATTTCACCAGGTTTATCTCCAAAAAACATACTAAATCCTGTTTCTTCTGAGTCAGTGCCCTCAAACTCTCTTATTGTTTGTACTGCAGACTTGAGTTCAGGATCTTCAATTTCAATATCATCAGTTTTTGATTCTCCAATAAATTGATCCTTACCTTCAAGAGTGCCTGCATCAGCACTTTGAGTGCCAGTAAGAGCATTAAATAAAGCACCAAATAATGAGAAATCATTATTATTTTCTACAACATCATTAAGATCTTCACCTGTCATAAATTTGAAAAGATCATTAGACTCAAATGACTTAGGTAAAATATTTCGAGACGATAAAAAAGACTCTTTATCTCCCTCTCCTTTATCTCCTGTACCTGTTGATGACTGTGATACTTTTTTCTCCTGTTCTCCTATCGCAATATTTTTACTTTTTACTTTTTTTATGTCTTTTGGATCAACTTCAATTTTTGTAGTCTTCTTGTCTTTTGTAGTATTTTTTATAGTATCTAAGATAGAATCTGCTTTCGTAAGTTGTGATCTAAATCTTACAACATCAGGTGAGTTTATTGTGCTCTGCCCTCTTTGTTCTTCTAATATATCCTGTCTCCTTGTTCTATCTGAAGAATTGGATGCTAAAGCACCTCCAGTCAGTAATAATCCTCCAAGAGCTGCAAGTGCAAGTATACCCTTCGCTTTACCACCTCCTAACAACCCTAATCCTCCTGCAAGTACTCCACTTCCTTTTGCCCCTGCACCTATAAGTCCCTTCGCAGCTAATATTCCTATGACACCTTGTACTATCTCTGGTAAAAATGCAGCAGTGCCTAATCCTATTCCTTGTGCTGCACCTCCAATATCTCCTTGTGCAAGTTCATTTGCAGCAAGTCCAAACGATGCTATTCCTATAATTTTCCGTAGATCAAAAAGGGCAGCAGCTTGAAAACCTTTTTGATTATCAATATCCTTCTTTAGTAACTTTTGTTCCTGTTCAAAAAACTTTCGTCTTGCTCTTATATCACTCTGTATTTCATTTTGTATACTCCTCATATTTTTGTTGAGTTGCTCCATCTCTAGAACAACCCGTCCTAAACCTGTTATTTGAGGTCTTTCTGGTCGAACACCTTCCTGTGCTCTTATCAGTTCTCTTTCATAGGCAGCATCCATCCTACGTTCTAAAGGAACCATGGGTGTTTGAGGTTCTACTGTTCTAGAAGGAGTTTGCATTTTGTTGTGCTTGTTGTGCCTCTAATTTTTGTTTCTCTAGGAATTTGATAAGATATCCAACATAAATTTCTCTCTCCCAAGGTATCATCGACTCAATATCACTTAAACTCCAGTTATGATGTTGCATCAGGGCAAAATTTGCTTCCATCATTGCATCAATACTGGTATGATATAACATTATGCGAAAAAATTTGCCAATCCCTCAACTACAACCTCTGATTCTACATTTGTATTTGGATTTGTTATTTTACCCTTATACTGTAATTTGGGCATAGTTGCAAAAAATTGTTCTATTTTTGAGAATTGACCTGAACTCAACTGTTCTATAAATGCCACTATTTCTTTTTTAGTGCAATCACTTGCAGACCATGACTCCTCTTCTGTAAAAATCTGGTCAATTGAGTCAGCGACTGCCTTGAACGCCTCATCAATTCTATTTTCATCAGTGCCAGCAATAGAAAAATTTGAATCCAAAAATTGTTGCATGGATGGGTACTTCATTTTTATTGAGATTCCACCACCCAAATCAATAGTGTCTGTATGTTCGTCAGGAACATCTAATTTGATGTCTGTCAACGCTATTGTAAGTGGAACTTTTGTCTCTCCATCATCTTGACAGGTTGCTAATAATTCAACCGACTCACCAACTGATTTTCCTCTTATATTCAAAAACAAATACTCTAATTCAAAACTAGGTAAATCGTCAACTTTGATACCACGAGATAAAATACATGACTTTAAAACCTCCTTTATTGTTGCAGCAATGTCTTTTTCATTACCACTCTCCATGGCGATCAAAAGTGCCTTCTCCTCCTTAACAAGAAAAGGTCGGTATTTTATTGTCTTTGATGTTGAAATAAGTTTTAGTTCAAATGTAGGTGCTACGACCTTAGGTAATGGCATAGTATTCACTTCAGTGGTTTTATTTATGGTGTTATGCGAGACCAGCTTTTATTGATGAAGGTAGATCGGGTGCACCTAAGGTGTTAGTCCTCTCTAAAATTGAATTAACAAAGTCTGAATCTGCCTCTGCCTCTTTTGTTATTTTATCAAGAATATCTGCAGTTCTAGATGTGCGTTCTACTGCATAATTTTCGTATTTGAAGGTAACAGAAGTTTTTATAAGTTGTGCCGTTCCATATGCAAGAGGAGACGCAATTATGGATACAGGGAATGCTTGTTCAATGAAATAAGTTATGGTGCTAGGAGTAACTCTCTTACGCACAGGATTTTCTTCTCTCTCTAATCTATCAGAGTCATTAAATACATCCCTACTAAAAGCAGTTATCTCAATGGGACATTTATATTCATTAGGATATCTCATTTTTCTAAAAGAATTATTTTTACCTTTTTCTTTGTTTGGAGAGATAAATTCAACCCAAGAATTGAATACATCATTTGTCATATAGTTTTGTTGAGTGTACCATGTTAGGGTTATGTCTGGAAATCTCCTAAAAGTTGCATATTGTTGAGACATGCCTTGTCTTAGTCCATCAACTGTTGATGTGTCAAGATTAGTGCCAGGCAACAATGCCTCAGAACAAAACAAAGCAAGGGTAGATCCTATCGGTGTATTGAAATGCTTAATTCGTTTTTCGATAAAATTTCTTAAATCTCCTGATGCAGCAAAATTTATAAACACATCGTAAGTATTGTTGAAGGCAGGAACACTACTACCAAATTTATGAGGTGTCCTTATCAACTCCTCAGTTGGTAGATAAAATCTTCCTGAGTTTATAGCGTCTGACATACCCTCTAAATATAAAGTGCTTACTTATATACTATGTATGTCATATAAAGGCAAGTTTCGTCCAAGCAATCGTAAAAAATACAAGGGCGATGCATTAGACATCGTTTACAGATCACTCTGGGAACTTAAATTTATGAGATATTGTGATAAGAATAAAAATATATTATATTGGTCATCTGAAGAAATAGTCATACCATACAAATCTCCAGTTGACAATAGGTCTCATAGGTATTTTCCTGATTTTTATATTAAATACAGAGATAAAAAAGGTAAAATACTTGAAAAAATAATTGAGGTCAAACCAGCTAAAGAGGTCAAGGAACCTAAAATGCAAAAAGTAAGAACCAAAAAATATGTCACTGAAGTCATGAAGTATGCCGTAAATCATGCAAAGTGGGAGGCAGCAAAAGATTTTTGTAAAGATAGAAGGTGGGAGTTTCAAATATTGACGGAGAAAGAGCTTGGAATTTAAGAACACGTTTCCTAAATCAATAACGACGGGGACACCAATGCCAGGTCATTTGATGTTGTTTCAATATGGTGCGAAAACTGCAGAAAAATTGAGATATTATGACAGAAATCCATTATGTTACATT
>PBGS01000051.1 GCA_002720115.1 Methanobacteriota archaeon | reverse complement strand
TAGTTCCATCAGGTTTTAAATTTATACCTCTTGGATCGTTTGACATAGATGTCAAGGTTTCTGTAGCAAGGCTTGATGCAGTACTAACATCCCATGCAGTTGTAAGATAATAAGAAATAACACCAGAATTACCATTATTTGTCAGATAGACATAAGTACCATCTGGTTTAAACCATAAACCATTAGCATAACTCACAGTAGAAGAAGTGTCATATACTTCACTTGCATCATAAGAGGCTGTAGTAACATCCCATGCAGTGCTTAAATTATAAGTAACTAAGTTGTTAGTTCCACTCCCACTACCGTTAGCAAGAAACATCTTAGTGCCATCAGGTTTAAAGAAAATGTCGTAAGCACTACCTGCTTGAGAAGTGTTTAAAGAATACTCTTTTTTGTTAGAGTAATTTGAAATATTAAATCCAACAGGCGTAAGCGTCACATTCGCAGCCGTATTGTGAAAGTCATAGTTCGATGCTGTAGAGTTTACATCCCAATTACCTTTTGTTGATACGCCTGTTTGTGGTACTTCTTTTGTAGCTGATACTACTGGTGCAGACGTAATGCCTTGAGACAAG
Source organism: Methanobacteriota archaeon (assembly GCA_002720115.1). Taxonomy (GTDB): domain Archaea; phylum Thermoplasmatota; class Poseidoniia; order Poseidoniales; family Poseidoniaceae; genus MGIIa-K1. The sequence continues at coordinate 17,444 of PBGS01000051.1, read as the reverse complement.
GTAATGTCTGCGGTTTCGTTTTGCACAAACGTCTTGGTTAAGCTGCCAGAGGTAACGCTAATGTTATCTAACTGTGTCTGTAGTGGGCTAGTTGCACCGACCACTTGGTTTAGTTCGGCTGCGCTTGCTGTTAGGTCACTTATCTCTGATACTGATATTGCACCATCTGAGAGAGGATTACCCTGTGATATTAAGTTTGCTAAATCGCGTGCTTTACTCATAAACCTCTCCTAATTATTCTATTCTAATCGCTACGTAATCTTGCTGATCTATCATATCGAAAGTTATTCTTTCGCCTGCGTAAGGTGCAGTATTAGAACTACCCTGTGTAGAACTCCATTTGCTATATGAATTTGGTAATCCTGTGGTACTTTCTGAGTACAAATTACCTGAACTTCCGTAAGCTAGGCCAGAAGGTACGCCAGAACGCCAACCTAAATAATAATCGCCAGTTGACGGAATAACAGGATTACCAAAAGTCTGTGGTGAATTAGAAATGTCCATAGTTTGAACTACGCCGTAAGTATTACCAACAGAATCTACTCTAAATCCATAATGTACGTCATAAGTATGACCTGCAATAAATTCAAAAACCAAAATATAAAATGAGTTAGATTGAGTACTCATTCCTTTCCACCTAAAAACGCCAGTAGAAACATCTTGCCCTGCGGTAAATTTATAATCAGCACCAGCATCAACGCCAAGATATCCATACGACCCTGCAGAAAACCAACCATATCCTGCGTTTGTCATAGTTGTATCATGATAGCCTACTGCAGAACCAAACGGAGATGCACCACCACTGCCTCGACCAATAAAAAAACTTGTTGGTAAACTCATTAGTCTACCTCCTTATATTGTATAGCCTTGGGCTGATGCGAGAATTGTTGTGCTATCTTTGCAAGTAAATGACACAACCCAATAACGACTATCTGACCATGTTGGTTCTGTTGCTGAAGGCCACTTAATATCTGACCCCCAAGTTGGTGTGTGAGGCGTTGCTGTTGTATCAAGTATCATCATTGATGTACGTCCAGCCGCCACACTAACACCAGAAAACGCAGTGTTTCCTGTCATGTTAAAATGGTGCATAGGCTTCGTCATATCTATTGTCTGTGACGTAACTACATTTGCTGTATTCACTACTGGATTTAGACTTGTGTAAGTGCCAGTTATAGCCTTGTTGAAATCCCAAGTATCTGTTGCAGATGTGTAGGTTATGTTTGCAGATGCACCATCAACTGTAAGCCCAGCGCCATTTGCTGCTGCTGCGTCTGCAGCACCTTTTGCAACCGTAATGTTTAAATCATCAACATCTAATGTCGTTGAATTAATAGTTGTTGTTGTGCCATTAACCGTTAGGTTGCCACTAACTGTAAGATTACCAGAGGTGTCGTAATTAACCAGTTTGTACCACGCACCTGCATGTGAGTAATATGCTGCCGCCTCTGCATGTACGTGGGCAAACATTCCATGGTATGTACTGGCGCTTGGTAAGTCGCTTAGAGTAGCGTAATTATTAGAATAGGTTATTTTGTAGCTACCAAAGTCTACATCGCTAGAACCTATTCCTGTGTTTGCTACAGCCTCAACAGCTTTGCCCAAAAGTAAAAACTCTTTGGCATCTGTAGTGCCGCTAGTATTGTTAATCTTAGTAGTAAGATTAGCCTTTAATGTTGTAGTATTTATTGTCATGTTAAAGTCCTGCTAATGCTAGTGCCTCAACATCATCGAGAAGGGCATCTGTTTGAGTTTTAGTATAGTGGCTTGATAAAGTAAAAGTCCCAAAACCAACGATAGCCACTGAATCGCCAGTATTAGCTGCTACATTTAAAACTACGGTACTTCCGTTTGTTGCTGTAATATCAGAAGCAGCAAGTTTTACACCATTAAGATATACATCTACAAATCCTGCATCATAAACGCATGGGAATGTAGTAGTAGATCCAGTATAAGACCCTGAGTTTGTTCCTACGACATACTCAAATCTTTCTGATGTACCGTTTACACTTGATCCTGCATTTTGAAAACTTTGACCATTGTAAACCTTCATAGTGTTTACGCCAGTAGCAGAATCAAACCATAACAATCCTAAGTTTGGATTACTTGGTGCTGTATTACTAATTACATATTGATTTCCAAATGCGTTTACAGAAGTCAAATTGTTTGCAACTGTATTTACATTTGTAATACTACCACCAACATTGTTAACATTAGTAATAGCACCTGCTACAGCCCCAATATTATTTGAACTGTTTAAATCAGCAGCGACAGTATTTATGTTTGTTGTTGCAGCAGAGTTAGCAATTGTTTGAATATTCGCAGATATACCAACAACACTAGAAACGTCAGATGCTATACCTGCTACTGTAGTTACATCAGCAGAAACTGCACCAACAGCATTTACATTTGAAATATTATTAGCAACTATATCTATCTCAGAAGATGCTTCATTAAGATCATTAGCAACAGTTTCTATTTCAGATACAGTTTCAGCTAAATCATTAGCTACAGTAACTACACTCGCAATATTTGTAGCGACAGAGTTAACAGAATTTATATTAGAAGCTACTGTTGTTACATTAGATGCAACAGAAGCAACAGTTGTTATATCGCCAGATATAGGTCCAAGAGTTTGTATGTGAGTGCTATCACCTGCAACAGTAGAAACATTACCAGATATTCCTGCTACTGTTGTTACGTTTGTTGCTACCCCTGCAACCGTAGTAATATTTGTAGATATTGGCCCTAATATAGCAAGATCACTTTGGATCGGAGCAAGAGTTGTAATTGCATTTGTAGCTATTGTGCCGTCTTGTATATCAGCTAGTAATGCTATGTCTGTAGACGCAGCAGAAACAGCTTGAACATCACTAATGCTTGGACCTGCCTCTACCGCGCCAGTTGATGCATTGAAAGCGAGCGTCTTTCCTTTACGAGTGTCAACATCGGGGAGGACGAGCGACACCGCAGCATCAAAATCAGTAAGTTGTAATGCACGATTAGCTTGGTCTTGCAAATCAGCAGAGATAGCTACAAGTCTGTCAAGCTCTGTATTAAGAGCAACAATGTTAAAAGCACCAGAAACAGGAAAGTCAGTTGTTCGTTCAAGAGTTATATTACGAGTAATGACAACAGTAGACCCAGAAGCGCCACCTGTGACAGACATAGAAATAGTACCAGTAGAACCATCGCCACCCGAAACAGTGTAGTTAGTAGTAATTGTTTGTAGTACGCCATTTATAAATACGTTTAGATCCGCATTGTCAAAAAATTCAAAGGGTACGGCAAAACTTGTTTGGGTAACTCCACTTCCTACTGTGTAAGAAATACGCGGTGAATTGTCTGCAATGTTAATTGTCATAGTAAATCCTCATTTGAGTGCAGAATATAAATGAAATTTAAAAATCGCAACGCACAAAAAATAAATCTATCCGCACAATTAAAATCGACCTATTCCTATAGACCCTACGTTTTCATCAACAGCCCGAGTTAAATTATTAGTAAAACCTTTTAACCAAAATAATTGAGCATAAGGCAAAACACGTCCTAAATCTTTTGTCCCTTCACCTATGTTGCCAGTTAAAAGGTTCTGAAAAGCTCTGTAATAATCAAGCCCAACAGATGGTCCTGCTCCTGCAACAGCAGTAACAGCATCAGCAATATTTGGTTCTTGTGGATATTTAGGCGCAAGCAAACCATTTGTTAAATTTGGACCACCAAGAGCAAGCGAAGTTGCCATAGAAGTATAAACAAGATCACTGTAAAGAGGTGCTAATCCAGAATAATCAAACGCACGAGCAAACTGATCTTGAAAACTTAGCTCAACATAATCAGGAGTTCTTACTTGTAATACCATATATCCCAATCCAAGAGCAGCAGCCGTTCCAATAAATTGACTTTTAACTTGACCGTGAGCAAAAGCACCAACGGTTTTATTAACAGCAGCAAGGCTATAGCTATAAAACTGAAATGGTAAACCAAGCAATCCACTTTCTATTCTTGCATATCCCCGATACTTAGGATCTTCCTTCATGCCAAATTTTCTAGCAACATGCATAGGAATGTAGGCAATACCATCTGTAATAATTGGTTTATCAGCAGGTGTTCCCATTAGAATAGTATTTGCAACACCAGAGCCTAAAGCATTTCTAAATCTATTTTGAGCAAGAGCATCTTCCCATACATCAGAGTTTGCTAAATAAAGACCGGAGTCACCTTTTTCCCATTTTTGTTTTGCAATGCGATTAGCTATAGGAGCATCGATTAGATACCTTGCAAGATATTCTTGCTCCATCTTAGTTGCTTTGCCTTGAGATAATCTAATAGAGTAATCAATCAAAGTATGACTGCGCATCATAGCGTCAAAGTCTTTGAATATTCTTGTTAATGGAGCCAAGCCATTTAATAAATAAAATGCATTTTTAGATTTATCAAAAATATTTGAGCGTAAAGGATTGTTACCAAGATCGTCTACTAATCGTAAATGAACACTACCAAAAAGTATTTCTAAAGCTTCACCTGCTATTCGTGCTTCTTTGCCTCCAAGTTTAATTTGATTGTTTTGCATTACACCAAACAAACCTCGGAATGTTTTGCCAAGACCATGCTCCATAATAATCTTTGCAGGTTCAGTAAGTGTAGCTATTCCTGCCGAACCTAAGTATCCAAGCTGTGCAGCAGTTCTTAATATTTCAGCAGCTTTATAATCCCAAGCACTTGCATCTCTATGTATTACAGTTCCTGCAATTCTTTCATAAAGATGTCTTTGATCTTTAAGAANAGCATTTCTTTTTTTCTCTTTTATNCCTGCTTCTATNAGTTCNATCTCTTGATCGTCTANTAANTCATCAATNGATCTACCACCAAACTGTTTAGAAAACTCATATCGTGAGCCAGTTCTTGTTGTATATGCTCTCATAACTTGAATAGGGTTTGTGTGTATAAACTCCAAAACCTCAGAGTTTGGAATATCAATCATTCGATGTTTAAAGTGTTTTGATTTTCCCATACCAAAAAATGCTTGGTCAAAGTCTAAAGGATCACCATTGTTAATTATTCTATCTGTAATATCCTTAACTCGAGCTTTTACATCAGAAGTTCTTGTAGACAGCCTAAAAGTTTCAACACCATCTTTTGTCATTCTTTCTATTTCAGCAGGATTGNCTTTAAACCACCTGGCTAAAACTGTTTCAAACTTTTGCCTATTCTTCTTAATATAGTCTCTATCCCAATATCTTGGTCTAAATACAGTTTCATTACGAGGCATTACTTTTGGCTCTGGGCCAGCTTCATCAAGAATAGCTTGATGCATTTCCATAGTTTGTTTTTGTCTAGAAATAGCTCTTTTTACAGCAGCCTGACCATCTTTTGTTTTGATTGTTTTAAGTTTTTTTTCCAGAGTATTAATCTTATTCTTCCGTTTTTTTATATCAGTTTTATAAAAAGAATTACTGCCAATCATGCCCTCTTCACGTAAACGAATTTCCCAATCATCATAAAATTTATTTAACGCAGACATTGCTTCTGCTTCAAAATTATCAGCAGCTTTTTCTCCACGGATTATTTTAGCATCTACTCTTTCAACCCATGACTCAAAATCAGATCTTTTGTGAAGATAGTCTAATGGTTTTATAACACCCTTACCTGTTGATTTGCCCCATATCTGTACAAGATCATCATAAACGCGTACCATTTCACCATCTAATAATTTAGACTGTTGAAACACTGAGGGTCTTAAAGCTTTTCCTGCTTTATTTGCAGCAAGTAATATTCCAGAGTCATTTGCTATTTCTAGTGTAGTAAGCTTTACGCTATCAGGAATACTTTTATCTTGCAGTATTCTTTTCATTGGCGTNGTTACAGATTTATACAACCATGAGTTAGTAAATATACTATCAGCAATATTCAAATCAGTAGTCGCAGTAGCAGGAGTTCCAACAGTATCAAAGTCTGCAAGTTTTTGATTTTTGTCAAAACCTTCATCAACAATTGTTGGTTTGTAAGTAGGATCTATAGACTCTCTTAAATTGTTTATTTCTATTTCTGCTTCTCTAGTTGCCCTTGCTCTTCTTGTTATTGGTATAGAAATCAAACCTTGCAAAGCAGCACCAAATACAAATGCACTACCTACATTTATAGCAACTTCTTCTTTTGTTGCTAATGGATCAAATGGNNATCGTATTGCTTCTTGTGCTGCAACAACACCACCAGTAGCAGTTCCAGTTTTTAATGCTTTATAAGCAACGCTACCACCTTTTATAAAAGGCAATGGTANATAATTTATAGCATCAAAAAACTCTGCTCCAATTTGCATACCCATCGAAGCATTACCATAAACATCTCGTCTAGCAATATTATCTCTTAAGTCTTTTTCTAATTGTTTTAAATGTGTCATGCTACTTGCTTTAGCAAGTTCAACAGAATACATTTTTAAATCTTCTGAAATATTATCAACTGCACTAAATCCCTCTTCAATCTCAGGATTCCAACCAAATTTATTAACTTCTCTAATTTTATCAATAATAGGGTCGTATCTCATTCCAAGCATAGACCCCACAACCTCCATAAANTTAGGGCTTTCTTGCTCTTCAATTGGTCTATTAGGCAAATACTCTATAACAGGTATTGTTGTTAAACCATTTTTCATTNTGNTAAATTATCCCAACCNTAAAACTTAACAATAGGAAGTCGCCTTAATATGCTTTCTTTTGGTATCACTGGCTTGCCACCATCTTCTCTTGCCTGTCTCTCAACTTCTCTTGCTTCAGCTTCAATAGCTCTTAGCGTTTGATTATATTTATTTTTTGCAAATGTTGCAGTCATACTTGTATCAAACAAAGGCCATGTAAGCTCAGAAGAACCAAATTCATCAAGTGGTCTATCATAAATTAATGGTCTTATTTCATTGTTTTCATCTCTAAAATAAGCATAGAACTGAGGAATATCACCACCCTCAAATGGCACGAGAAATACTTCTTTTGTTTGACCAGTAACAACTTTAGATTTTTTAGTAATTGTTTTGCCACTTCTGTCTCTTGATAGTTTCTCAACATTTTCAAAATAAAATATATCTTGTGGCTCACCTAATCTAAACTCTCTGGGTAATTGTTGGTTAATCAATCTAATAAATTCAGCTTTTTCTTCTGGATCTGGGAAAACAATATCTAATGCCATTTTAGATAAACTTTCACCACGTTTAAAAGGAGCATTAGGATCTATTACATGTTCAGAAGGTTTATAGTTTTTATCAACATAATCATTTAATTCGTCTGTAATTTCTTTTGATGTTTTACCCATTCTTGCATACATTTCTGCAATAGGGGCTAACTCAGCAACTACATTTACATCAGTAGCTATTTGGTTATTTAATATAAAATCTCTTGGACCACCATCTTCAAAAACTCTTTTTGCATTTTCAATAGCAGCAGGAGAACTTTCTTCTTGTTTTATCTCAACAAGTATTTCATTTGCTGTTTTACGATCACCGAAAAAGTTTTTTCTTAAAATTACTTCTCTAAGAAGAGGTTCATTTTTACCAAAAATATCTCCAAATCTATTAACAGGACCACTAGGGCTTTTGTCATTTAATAATTGTTCAGCATGTTCAAGCAATACATCATGATCAACTTCTGGTGCAGTACCGCTTAAAAAATTTTTAAGACCAGATATTAAACTTTCTGGCATTGTAATTCTAGCTAGTGGGTAAAATGCAGGTGTTAAAGATTTAGGATCAGCAGCCGAAGAAATGCCAAGAGCATCTGCCATAATTTTATCCATATCCTCTCTATGTTCTTGAGTCTTATTTGTATTTCCTGCTTGAAGAACTTCTTTTCTTAACTGTATTGCCTCATCTCTTTTTTTCTTTTCTTCTTTGCGGTCCTGTTCTGCAGTTCGTATATCAGTTTCTCTTTTCTCAAGAATCCTTATTATTTCTTTTGAACCTTCTGGAAAATTGCGAATAAGATTTGTAAGCTCGTCTGCTATTTCTTTATTACTTGCACTTAAATTTGCTATTGCAGGATCATTATTTTTACCATCACTTTGAATAAGTAAACTCATTGCATTGAGATCTTGAGAACTTGCATTTTGAGTACTATTTATTAATCCCTCTGCACCTGCTAATTTAACTCCATTTATAATGTTATCTTTTTCAGCATCACTTAAAATCTTGTTAGATGTACGAATAATTTTAGCACCAAACTTTTCTAACTCTTCTCTTGATAACGAACCAGATCTTGCAGCTTGAGAAATATTATTTCCTTCATCCTGCAAAACTTTTTTTGCAATATAATTATTTACATTTTCTCTAGCTGTATTTTTTACTTCGCTCAAAAAGTTGGTAACGGTATTTGTTTGATTAGAGTCATATAATTGAGACGCTTTAATTTTTCTTACTACTTCTCTCTGGAAAGACGTAAGGTTTTGAATACCATCATTATCAGGAGATATGATTGCTAGTCGTAGATCATCGACTTTACCATCTCTTGCTGCAATAGCTAAGTAGTTTCTTAACTCTTCTGCTTTAATATCTGAAATAAGACCTGCATCAACTTTTACGCCACGCTCTAAGTATTGCTTAAATTTTAAATCTAAATCTTGAAGTTTATTTAATGAGTTATCTATAGCAGTATTTAATGTAAGAAGAGATTCAGTATTTGATTCAAGTTTGCCATAATCATCATATGCAGAACTCAGATTATAATATGTTCCTGCACTAAAAACACCAATATTAGTTTCGACTAATAATTTAAATTGCTCGTAATCAAGAGTAGCATCTTCTTCTTGGTCTTTAATTCTATCAGCTTGATTATCAAGTATTCGTTTACGCTCAGTAAGTTCAGCAAGTTCAGCATCTCTATAATCAGCAGAAAGACTTTCTGCATATTTCATTACGTTTTCTAAATCTTCTTGTGGCAAGTCTTTTGTAAATTTTAAAACATCTTCCAAATCATCAAAGTATTCATTATTTAGATTTGTTGTTACCTCACCACCAGTTCTAATAGCTAACTCAAATTGAGTTCTCTGATAGTCGTTCATCATAAACTTAGGGTAAAGCCCTTCTATTTTACCAAATACATAAGCAACTCGCAGTTCAACACCATGTCTTTTGCCAGTACCTTCTTTTAATAAATATGCTGCTTCCCCATCTTCATTCTTGGCAATCCTTGCTTCTATAAAGGCTTCTAGTTTTTCAGAGTCCTGATTTGTTTTACCAAACTCATAAGCTGTTTCTTTATCATCTTTGTTTGATAAAAGAATGTGTTCACCAAGCTTTGTTCTTTGTCGACTTGCATTAAGTTTACCTAAAGACAACTCTGTTTTAGCTAGTTCTAATGCGCCTTGTTGCTCAATAAAGTTTGTATAAATAGTAGCCTGACCGTTTTGTTCTGTGTTCAAGGCCATATTCTTTAAGTATTCGTTTAAAGCACCTGTTACTTTTCCTACATTATCAGGATCATCTTGATATTTTAAAACAAGCTCATTTGTTTTCTTTTGAATATCTAATGATACTTCATTTTGAAAACGATCTAGTATAACTCTTTGAAACGCTTCTCCTGCTGTTCTGCCTAAAAACCTATCACCATCAAGATCATTTAAAGCTTCTGGTTTTCCTGTTAGTGGATTAATATTTACAACTGATTTAGAGTCTGTTTGAAAAGCTAATGCTTCACCCTCTTTTGCAGCTTGCCTCCCCATCTCTTTAACTGCGGCAGTTACAATTGTATTTGCACCTCTTGCAATCCCACTATATTTTTCAACACCACCAGTATTTACATTTCTTAGGCCAACAGTTCCAACATAAGAACTTTGTGATGTTTCTCTTCTAACAGGCATTAGGTAACATCCTTACTCTTAAATATATCTCCTACCGATGGTGGTAGATTCATAGCAATATCAGCTAAATTAGAAAGAAAGTTTGCATTAGAAGTAGCCCTCATTCCTGCGGCTGCATTTTGTCCGTAAGTATATGCTGTTGCAGCTTGTGCTGCATACTTTGCTTCAACAAGTCCTGCCCTTCTTTCTATATTAGAAATATCTTCACCAACAATCTTTCTATTCTTTGCAAGATATGCATTAACAGATCTATCTGAAGAAGCTATCTTAGCACTAAAAAAAGCAATGTTTTGTTTTTCAGCTTCAAGCGCATCATCCATTCTTCTATTAGCAACAGCAATTGCTTCTGATTTTGCAAGAAATAATTCAGAAACAAACTGTCTTGCTTCAAGCACACCAATTTTCTTTCTTTCCTCAGCAGCTTTTTTCTCAGCACTCCTTTGCCTCATAGTGCCATAAAGACTTAAACCAGTTGCTATTAACGGTAATACCATTAGAACGATACCTCTGCGACTAAACCATTTACTTGTATAAACATAGGAGCAGTTTGTGTAATTGTTACCTGCGGATCTTTATTGTACCCAAGTAAATAAAACTCTCTTTTGCCTGTGACTGCTTGCCTTGGTTGACTAAAGTCATTGTTTACTTTTCTTATAATTAATTTTTTATTGTTTACTGAAACTGAAAGCGTTTCTGATAAATCAAGTATCACTCTACCAAGACTTCGAGGCTGTCCTGTTTCGGGGCCTACTGATGTATTTACATCTATTGGATTTGTTTTCAACTCTACATCAAAACCAAAACCCACCTGACAACTTGTTAAAGAAGAATCTACAGAAGATACATCTACCTGACCACCAGATACAGTAAATTTACCCAAATAATCTGTTGAGCTAATAACATCAACTTCTGCTCCATCTTCAAAGTAATTCGATACTGTAAACACTCCTGCAGTTCCAGTATATAAATTACCCAGATCTAAACTTACATTTTGATTTAGCTCAGATAAAACAAAACTATTTGCACCTGATCCAAGATTGGTTTTAATGATAGCAAAAACCCTGTTACCAATAGCAGTAACAGAATGAAAAGAACCGTTTGTCTCAAACCTTGTCCAACCTGCAACACCTTCGATTCTATTAAGATTATATACTGCAATCTCACCAGTAAAGTTTTGCACAAAAACAAATGACTCAGCTGTGTTTACTGCACCACTAATTACACACATTTGAACAGGATCACTTATCAAATGAGAAGAAAGCAAAGATATTGGATCGGCTTTGTAAGCTTGCTCACTATCATCAAATACAAACTGACGTATCATCTTGCCACCAATCTGACCAAAGATTGTAGCACCATAGAAAGGTTGTGGTCTTACAAACGTAGAGCCAAAAGATGTTTGTCGTTTTACTCTAGCATTTGTTGGGGTAATTGGTTGATTTTCAAATGTAGGGATAAAGAACTCTGATCCTGCGGTAAAGATGTGAATATCTCTATTAGAAACAAAATGACGTATTGTAGCTACTTCGCCAATACTCATTACTATTTCTAAAGAATCATCATCAGATCCATCACCAATATCAAAGTTATAAAACAATCCAGACTTACTTGCCCATACAGTATCAGGTTGAGATAGTGTACCACCAAACCATAGTCTATTTTCATGAAATCCAACAGCAGCAGGATACCCACGCAACTCAGAATAAGANTGCTCCATCCATTCAGTTGTTGGTGCATGAGTAACAATCTGTATAAATCCACCACCNTCNTCAGATGTATTAGCATTAGAACCTGCGGNAACTATATATCTATTCTCATCAATGACTGTGGTAATTGATCGTGTGCCATTTATTTGNCCTTGAGCAATACCACCAACNGCTGTTGCATTTCGTATTGTAATAGAGTCACCAACAATCATTCCATGATTTACATGTGTTATTTCTANATTAGCTGATCCATCTGTTGTTCNTATTGCNCTTGGATCAAGCTCAACAAAAAGCTCACTTACTACTCTACCAGTAGCTTGTGTTGTTGATTGAACAGAAGTTATAAATATTTCAGACCCATGATAAAGCAGAGATATTCCAACATGTTTACCACTTGTGTCAAAATATGGTGCGCTTGTAGTTATTGTAATAGAATTGCCANTNCTAGCAGAAGGATCAAGNGTCATACCAGTAGGATGAAAGTGATAGTAGGGCTGAAAAATCTTTGCCCCTCCTGCTTGCAGTTGAAAATTAAACTGCTCTACTTGAAAACTATTTAATCCAGTTCTTATTATTTGTTGACACATAAAAGTATTGTGGCAAACAAAAAGAATATCACCACCTTGAGCATATGTCATTTCATGCAAATACAAATGATCCCATTGTAAAGCATTACCATCAATGTCTTGNGTAAGAGTAGTTGCTAATGTAAGCGCACCGGTGANTGGATTTATAAAAAANATTTCACATTTNTGATTTGAAAANGCNATNACATATTGCTCATCATCTGAGAATATAAAAGGTATTAGCCTTACTTGCTGACGTATTGCAGTATTTTCTGTTATTGCAGTAAAATCGTGCAGGGCTTGAAAGCCNCCACGTTTAGCNACACCACCTTCTGTTCTTATAAAAAAGTTTTTTACCGATTGTGCAGAAGAGTTATAAATAGGAGAATCCGTCCTTGAAACCAAAGACGGACTAATTTCACCATACTGGAAATTGGTAATCGGTATTCTTGCTTTTTGCATTTAGCTTCGCCTGTTGGTAATAAACCTCGATGTAGTAACTTTTCTAGTTGTCTGTTGTTGCGAGTCGGTTGATCTNGCTTTAGCAAGCAATTGAACATACTGACTTTGCATTAATGAGGATAAAGAGGCATCGCGTATTAATGCAGTAGCAAATACCACAGCCATTGCATACTCAACACAAACAGAAAAATATGAAGGCCAACCAACCTCATCAGCCCTAAATGTAAAATCTGCAATAAGAACNTCNTTTNNAGANGCNTCACAAAATGCTTTNTNGCCATAGATATTATATTCAATAGCAAAGTCATTAACTGTAATTGCGTGAACAAAAAGATGATCTGGTAGTTGATATGCAGAATTAAATCTACCAGTTGGNGGATCAGTTAATCTATTCAGTATAGACTGATTGGTAGCAAATCTCCATCGTGTAGANGTTAAATTNGTACGAGCAATATCCTCATACATATTTCCTGCAATCAAAGCTTCTGTTGTATCATCTTCAAAAGAAGTAATCGGTTCTGCACCAATTANAATCAAAGCTCTACTACATATATCGATTGGACTATTTGCAGGTGTACTTAGTGCCATATAAAAGTATGGGGGCTTTTGCCCCCACCCCTATTAGTTATTATCAAGAAGTTCATAGATACCGTTGTCATCAATCGCAACAGCACCCATTGACATCATTGATGTAGCTAAGTGTGCAACTTTCATAGGNACATAGTTTACCTCAGTTGATACATCTGAGTTAATACCAATACCCATTGCAGTTGTATGGTATGCAAAGTTCTTACCTCCTGCTACAGCAGACGTAGAAAAGATCTTGAAGCCCAAGAACTCTTTCATTGTCATGCCACCTGCAAACGGTAGATTTTGTGGACCAACAAAGTCTGATGATGCAAACTCATTTATGTTAAATAAGTCAGCGTATCCAGCAGGAGACATTGCGATATAACGCTGTCCGTCTTCTGGAATATCAGCAGTACCCATTGTTTCAAACAATGTAAGTAGGTCAGCTTTTGCTAATGCACCACTTGTATCTGCAATCTGAGTAGAGTTAGCACCTGCATCCATAGCAGTAATGATAAGCTCGTCAGTCTTACGACCCAATGCTCCTGCCGCAGATTGAGCAACAGCTTGACGCTCGTTGATATTTATTTTCAACTCGTCAAGTTTATCAATCAGTTCAGCAGCATAATGATCGCTCATTGTTACTTCAACATTAGTGTGAGCTAGTTCCATTGTACTTAGATCACCGTTTCTAGTTTTTGTTGAAGCTGATCCAGTGCCTATTTTCTGGAATCGTGCAGTTGATCCTGACACATTTGTAGAGCGGATAGTATTCCGTAGCTTGGAACCCATACGCTGATACGCCATGTGAACTTCAGTTTCAAACTGCTTTATAAAGGCTTGGTCTATTGTATTAGCCATTTTTACAGTCCTAAATTGAGTTTCCGATTGCTACGAGTATCCACGTTTACATATCAATTCGGGTGTCCATTAGGGCCGATCAATGCACTATGGGTCGCAATGCCTTATTATAAACATCATAATTTTTAGAATTGCAACGCACAAATTCAACAAACTTTTCATCAAAGCTTATTTCAACTGNCTCAAATCCAAGCCAACAAGCCCAATTTAACATNTGTTCATTTTTAGAAAGAATACTCATTGTAATTGTTGGGTGTACTTTTTCATACATATGAAGCAAGGATTTTGACATTTTAGCTGTTAGGACAACATTNTGTTCAAGATTATTTGCAAAGATAGTAAACATCTGAGGCGATTCTTCTACATGAGAAAGCCCACCTATAAAACATAAGTTTCCATATTTATTTCTACAAACATAGGATTCTGTATCATTTAAAACATTATTAAGTAATTGTTTTACAGAATCGTACCCAAANTCTTTTACCTCTGCTTTATTAGAAGCGTGCATAATACTTTCAAATTCTGNAACATGATAATCGAGCATNGGGGTAAGATAAGCCTTACCCCTCTCAATAATTTTCTTTTCAGCNGTTATAGAGTTTTTGAAAACCATCATTTACTTCTTGTATAAAGTCTGCATTTCTTCTNGCAGGATGCCAGTATCTTTCGTCTTGCATCATTTCTCTCAAGCCCTGTTCTGTAATTTGTCCAGANGGTGTGCCATCACTCCCTAACGATGGAGANTGTAGTTTTTCCATAATAAACTCAAGAGCCATTAAACCTTCNGCAGTTTCNGTAAGTCTTTCTATAGAATCCATATGTTGTTCTGGGAAAAACTGTTTTGAAAATAAAGCAGCAGCTTCGATCCTTGCATTAGCATTATCACCAAGTTTTTCTATTTCAGCATCAGTATCAATCATTTCATCTTGNGTTGCTTGCATTACTNTCTCAATGCCTTCCTCAAACTCAGCTTGACTAAANCCATAAGTAAATGCGTGATCAGCCCACCATTTTAAGACATCACTATCTATTGCNCTTTCTTCATCTATATAATCAGGAAGCTGATAATCACCTGCACTATCTGGCCTATCCTTAAAACTTTCAGTTTCAATCTCTTTTAATAACTCAGCCCTTATATCTTCATCTTTTGTACCAAGTTTTGATTCAAGCTCTTTATAAGCTTTTGCAAGATCTTCACCTGTTTTATATTTTTCTGGCAACCACTCAGGGCGCTCATCTGTTTTTGTTTCCAAATCTTCTGCTACCACAAAATCTCTTTCTTCTTGCGGTGGCAGTTCTGGTGCAGCTTCTGTTTGTTGAACTTCTTCACTCATTGTTTTTTACCTTATGTGATCTTTGAATATGACGCTCTATTAAGCCAACAAGATACCGTTGGCCCTCCAAATGACGCAGTTCATCAGTGCTAATATTAGGACCGCTTACCATTTCTATTGTTACGCTACGCAAGTATTTAAGGATTTCTTGACCAGTAGGTTCAGAAAATAAAGAGCCAAAGTTAAGGCTTATNCTATCTTCNTCTNCTTTCTTTCTTGCTATTCCGTCTAAACCAATGTGACTATTCTGCGGCAATAGGTGGTCCTGCTAATTGTTCCTGTTGTTGCATCTGTTGCATTTGCTGCATCATTGCAACTATCTCTCTACGCTCTTCTGCATCACGAATCAACCCATCAGGTACACCAAATTTTTTAGCAAGGTGAATAGCAGTTTCTTCTGAGTTAATTAATATGTTTGTAGTATCAGGTCCAAAGTAAGTATTTACAAGCTCAAGAAACCTAGAAACAGAAGTAATATCTTGATTAGANTGAGCCTGTGCTAACGGAGAAGAAGATCTTATTTTTACTTCTCTGCCATTTACAGTTGGCATTGAGATACGCCCTTGTTTTTTGAGAATGTATATNACTCTTTGCAATACTGGCTGCACTAACTCAGCTTGCAGTCTGCCAAAAGAAGAACCTATTCTGCGTGATAAATCTGCCATACGCTCTGCTACTTCTGTTGCTGATGCAGGAGTTCTATCTGGATTTCCAAGCATATCATTATACAATGCACGTTTAATATTTAATCTCATGTCACTNAAAACAATATCAGCAACATCAAACCTACCTGCTGATTGTATTGGCTGCAATCCACCAGATTGCGGAGACTTTGGTATTATAGTACCTGGAACTAAATTAATAGTATCTGGGTTTATAATACCATCATCATCCATCTGATAAATGCCAGATATAGCCATCTGAGCATTTTCCAAGATTAGTTGAATAGTTAGATTTGTTGTTTTAATTGCAGANAAAGCATTAATTAATGGGCCTCTACCGTATACTTCTCCTGCACANTTAGACCAACGAAAACAAACAAATGGGTTAGAGCCAACGCCTTTAAACTTTTCTTCTTTAATATAACTTTTAGTCAGCATATCAATTACATAATGTAAGTATGCTTCTTCATTTCTTTGACTATAATCTCTGCAAACAATTTCAAGTAGAGTACATTTACCTTCTGGATCTCTTTTTGCTCTTTCTTCTACCTTTGAGTCAAGCTTAGCATCAGGAAAAAGAATTGTAATCTCAGAGTTTCGTATTCCTTTACGCTCTCTAAAAACATGATCTATCTTATCATCTGGTCCAGAATCTAAAACAACATGAGGCAATGGTATTGCTGAAAATGTAATAGGATTTACAGCATCGCCTTCATCAACACAAAGAACACCAGTACCTACTGCTAAATCCATAAATGCTTCATGTACTTCTTGAGAGAAATTAGAGTTCTGTAGTATTTCAAAAACATACTCTGTTATTTCATCAAGATCATTGTCTACAATATCACGCTCTTCTTTTGGTACTTCTGAGCCTGAGATAAGATCTGCCCATCTTGCAAAGTTAGGAACTAATCCCGATTGTAGCCTTGAAGCAAACTCTTGAACGCCAACCACTGCTGTTTCATCAAATATCTTATCATCTCTGCGTTGACCTGCTGTTTCAAAATAAAATGACTCACGTTGTGGCAAAGCAAACTCATAACATTCTTCAAATAAATCAACAAAGTTTTGCCTATGAGCTTTGGCTTTTTCATATCGTTCTAGTTTTTGTTTGGGATCGTGCATTATAAGAACCTACTATAGTAACCAATTCCACCAGTAGAACCAGTAATTAAAGACCTTCTGCCTGTGCCGCTTCTACGACCAGTTCCTGCTTGTCGTGTTTGAACATTAAGTTCTCTTTCAGATCCAGACAAAACTCTTCTACCAGACCCGACTTCTTGTGTTCTTTCCAATCGTCTGCGTAATAAAGATTGCTTTTGTCTCGCTCGTTTTATTCTTTGTCTTTTTAGTTCTTCTTGCGCTAATCGTTCTTGATCCGACATAGCATCTTCTGGATCACGAGTATAAATACTTTCTGGCGTTACTGATGTACCACCAATTGTT
>PBGS01000050.1:10421-17657 GCA_002720115.1 Methanobacteriota archaeon | reverse complement strand
GCTTGCCATATACATGCATCACTTCATGAACAGTCAGGCCGATACGCTTGGGCTGGTCTAGGGACATAAGAAAATCTGAATTGAATTTAATGAACTTGCCATTAGTGCAAGCTGTCTGAGTGAGGTCATTATCTACTGACCACTCAAGTTTAGATGCACCAGTTCCGAAGAATGGCTGATGCAGAAGTGTGACGACTTTGATTTTGTCGATGACGTTTTGGATATCGTTTTGCATTTTCTACCTCACAACTAGATTGTAACACATGACGGGGACAAGTTGATGCCCCCGTCAAATTTTCTTTAGGACTGTGCGAGTTTCTTCAGGTCACAGTTCATTTCGATGAATGACTTGTTCTTGCACAGGTTCTTGTCTCGCGCACCAATATCGCCAAGCACCAGCATCTGAAACTCACGGCCCAAACGCTTGGTGTACTTCATGACGTTGTCCATGTTGGTTGCGTCTGCCATACGAGCCACGCTGGATGCCATTGCATACAGGGTACATGGGTCAGTCGGAACCTCAACACTGTCAGGGTCAGTCTTGATACGCTGAACATCAGGCAGTGAGCGGAACACTTTTAGGAACCCAGTAAACTCTATTGCGAAGCCACGACCACAACAGCCCTCGACCAGTTTATGTTCAAGTGATGATGATGGACGCTTCTTCATAATGCTGGACAGCATTGCGATAGAACGCGGCGATGGAAACGCGGTGAACTCAGGCTCGAAGTGATGCAACTGGTCCTGTTTCCAGCGAACGAACGCAACCAACTCAGGCACGATATCATTCTGACTGGCCCATGTTGTCCAGTCATCTACATCAGGCACCAACTCTACATGGACCAGACGGTTACGCAACGGGGCTGGCATAGTGTTGACAACACCACGGTCAGACACACGGTTGCCAGCGCACACAATACGACAATTTTCTGGCAGGACATAGTCACCAATAGCCTTGTCGAGAGTGAACTGATAAGCCATTGCCTGTTCAATGGGTGTTCCTGAATTGACCTCGTCAAGCAAAACAATCACTTTTGCTTTTGGGTCAGTCGGAAGTCTTTGGTCACGCAACCAACGCACGAACCCAGCCTGAACATCAGGGACAGGAATGCCCTTCAGGTCAGTTGGGTCAGTCACTGACAGTCGAATGTCGATGACATCTGTGTAACCCTCTTCTTCAGCAATTTGGCGAAGACCGTCTGACTTGCCAATACCTGAGGCACCCCAAGTCATAGTCGGAAGGTCAGCCGATAGGCAGACTTTGATGAAGTCCTTCCATTCAGAAGGCTTCACGGTGGCGATATTCATTTCTGTGTTTTGCATGTTTTTCTCCTACTGACAAAACAGATATAAGTCTAACAACTTACAATGTCAAGTATTGTTAGACAACAGGGGAATGATGGTGGCAGATGCGGTGATGCGTCTAGCTTGAAGCACACCCATGTCCACCATCTCTTGAAAAGCGTCCAGCCTCATGACCACACGCTTGAAAGTTTCCCAAGGCAGGGGTTTCACCCCCTGCCTACGGCATATTTTTCGGTGTTCATCCCATGCACGTTTACGCATGGTCACCCACTTAGTAATGTCTCCATGTGTCTTCATACGGATACACTCCTCAATGTCTAGCTGGCAGTCCTTCATGCCGCCAGCCCATACCCTGACATCTGGTCGAGAATAGCCTGTGCATCGTCAGCCGCTGTTTTGCGAAGACTTTCATCCTCGCGAAGGTCAGCCGCGTCATAGTTGGTCAATTTTGATTTGACCAGTTCACAGTAGTTGGCTAGGTCAGCATCGCCTGTCAGGTTTAAGCGAGGCAGAACTTCACAGATATCCACCATGTTGCCCACGATTGTATCTTTGAAGGTGTTCATTGCCTTAGACTTGCCAGCCTTTGGCTTGTATGTCCGCATGGCAGTATTGAAACAATCCACAGTTTTCAGCAGACGTTCATAAAGTTTGTGCATTGCATCGTCAATGCGTGACTGCATCTGCGCTTCTGCATCAGCAATCAACTGCTGTTCCATTTCTGCATTGCCAAACATTTTGTCGAACGTGTTACCGTCTGACAGTGGCTCATAAGATATATTGAACTGGAACTTTCCACGCAGAACAGATACAGGCGGGTATTCGCTTGCATCAAACAAGTCACCTAGCCGTGCCTGTTGGGCATCTCTGTGTGTCTCGTATTCAGCGAAGAAGTCCTCACACAAGGCGTCAAATAAGTCCTTGTAATCAGTCATCAATTCAGAGTGCTTGTCAAAGTTAGGCACGGGCAACAAGTCCTGACCGTCCAAGTATGGAAGTGTTTGGGCCTTGTTGACGTTACGGGCCTTGCCGCGCACTTTCTTGATATCTTTGAGGATAGGGTTGCCAGCGAAAAGTTTCTTGACATAACGCCCAGCGTCATCAGCCGCTGACTTGTTGTCAGCAACCTCATTGGATACGTCCTTGTCTGTCTTTTCAAAACCGCACATGCGGATATTAAGGCGAACGATAACAGCGGATTTTTGAATGATTGTAGTCATTGTGTTTGCATTCCTTCTACTACTTCTAACATTTACTAGATAATGGCTGATTGAAAATAATCAAGCCACAGAGTGGCGAAGACTACAATAGTCTACGCACTGAACCCCCAGCCATAACTTCCAAAGTCTGCAAGGCGGAGATAACATAGCACCAACCACATATGGTAGCGGACCACCATACCCAGTCCAGTTGGCCCTGAAACATTTGGAAGCCAGCAATATGAGCCAGCCCCCAGCATAGACAGGCAAAAGATATCTCTTTGACCAGTCGAATGAACAGAATGAATTTCATATTTTTTCCCTTTCTTTTTTAACTCCCGTAAATTTAACAAACACACTACCCTCGCCATCATCCTCTAATAGCTCTTCAAAGTTGAGGTTGGTATCTTTTACAGCTTGCCAAAGTAAATCAAAAAACTCTTGCCGATTTATCTCTTTTTGCATCTCATTTCCTTTCTTTTTTTCCAGTCAGCAACGATTTTTACTTTATTCGATGCTGGCACTTCACTTGGTAACTGCCAAACAATTTTATCGGCTACGAATTTCTCTCTCCACTTTTTGTGCAGAAGTGCATGACGTTTATAGGCCAAGGCTTCTTTGAAGGTGTCACAAGTTGCGATTACCTTATAGGCTGGACTGTCATAAACATGCCCAGAATTTTTGTAGTCAGACCAAATTGCGATATCACCCTGCCTTTGACTTCCATCAAAACCAGTAAATTCAACAAGTATCCAATATTTCATGCGCTTACCCTTTCCAAGGCACGTTTTGTGCAACGGGGTTGAGGATTGTTGAGGCCACCTTGCCGCGATTATAAATGGCAAAGTGACGGTTCAAGTCGAAACGGCGATACGCTTTTTTTCTAAAATCATACGCAGTCACGATATTGTCGGGGTCTCTTGCCTCACTTTTGAGGACGCCCCAGAAGTCGCGCCCACCATTTTTAGTGATGAAGTGCGCTTTAACAATCTGGCCCTTGAAGGCGGCCAATACCTGTTCTTTTGTGTTCATCATGCGCTTACCTTTTTTCTAAGTGCGAGNGTTGTTTCAGCCCCATGTTTGAGGCCAGTCAAATATGTCATCATTTCATCGAAGTGAAGCATTTCAGTGTAGCATTCTTCTCTAATTGAGAAGCTATAAAGCACTGTATGCAACCCCTCACTGTTGCCAGACTTACGTCTGTCACCATTTGAACGGCTATGAATTGTCTTCAGTTGCCAGTCTTTACCAACCCCCATAAGGTCCATTGTCCGCTGGGCGTGTGATTTAAGACTTTGAAGCATACTGTCATCGATGAACGCGACAGCGGCCTCAACGTCAGCCAATTCCATAGTCATATATTTACCAATTCTCAATGTGACTTTGTCATTTTTGCGGATGATTGCATGACGCATATAAGTGAAAGTCTTTTTCATTTTTTTACCTTTCTGACAGTTTCAAATGCGGTGAAGTGTTCACCGTGTAAGGACAAGGCAGGGAGAAAACCTTGCCCTTACAAGGTGACAGGGCCGAAGCCCTGCCGCCTGAAACTGTTTCTCTCAGCGACTGCCCAGCCTGTCAGTAACTCTGGCCTGTCAGGGTAGCGTGTCGCTGGCTGATGCAATTCGGCTGACCGTGTCATTGTGTTCCACGGTAGCGGAATGCTTGGTGCAATAGGGCAGTCAGCACTGCCCAGCCCCGAAGGGCTAACCCGTTAAGTGGGTCATTCTACCAGTGAGACATCCGCCGCCGTCTAATCGGGCGTTGTCCAATTCTAATTCAAACAATACGGGTTGCGTATTGCCAACTTGTCAGCCCGTTTTGGGGGTGTGAATCCATAGTGTCCAGTAGCGGGGTCGAAGCCCTGCCCTGTACGGGGGTCTGTTCAGTATCAAAAAACGCTGTATGTCGGGGGTGATTACCCTGCCCTGTCTGGGGGTCTGTGAAGGCAGTGGCTCTAGTACGGCATGAAAGTCCTACAAACTAAAGCCCTGCGGACCATTGACCAGTTCCAGTGGGTCTAGCGTTACACCTGAGACAGTGACCGTTTCCCGTAGGGTCTAACACGCCGTGATGACAGTGACCGAGTCCAAGGGGTCTGGTGACAAGTTGCTGGTGTAGCAAGTAAAAAGGATATTCAAATGAGAAATAGCCGCGCTTTGAAGAACGCCTGACCAGTCTATGCGGAGTATTGGGCGGGATGGAGTGGATGCCAGAGACAACCTTAAGCACAACCCATTCCCAACTGCCAACATGCCAGAGGGCGGACTAGTGAGGGCCGAAGCCCTGCGCGATACACNNTNNNAAATAGCGAAACCCCGAAACCGTGGGGCAAGGGCCAAAAGTGGCCCGTCACCTCGATATAGTGAGATGTTTGACATGTTCAAGGGGTAGATGAAAAAAAAGTCAAAAAAATTTTAGACAGGGGTGAAGCCCTGCAAGGGCGCGGAAAATGCCACACTGACCTATAGGGGAATGATACAATGCAAGGGAAGGGACAAAAACAATGGCAAGTAAAAAGAACACCACGGGTCATGGATTGACCGCAAAGCAGGAAGCATTCTGTCAGGCGTATGTTAATGGGGCCAGCAAAGGCAATGCCAGTGCGGCATACAGGGAAGCGTATGACACTGATAAAATGAAGCCAGCCAGCATCAGGGCTGAAGCATGTCGGTTGCTGGATAACCTCAACNTNACCCAGCGCATTGACCAGTTAAANGCTGATATTGTGCAACAGCAACGCTTGCAGGGGGTCTCACTGCGTCAACGCGTGACAGACGGGCTACTGACAGAGGCCCAGATGGCAGAAAGCCCTGCGGCAAGGGTCAGGGCGTGGGAATTGATAGGGAAACTGCAAGGGGTGGATGCATTTGGGGCCGATAAACTGGAAACTACCCAGAAAATCACGACAAAAGAGGCGGAAACAGAACTGCAAAAGGCCATTGCGGACGCACTAGCGGATGATAACGTGGTGCAACTATTTGATAAATAAGGATATTGGCAGATAATGTCGCATAATGTGCATTATGGAAGGGCAACGCACCCTCTCTGCCGCCACGCAATGTCAGAAAATCGGGGTGTACCTTGGCGCGACATAATTTAAAGGTGTCCATCGCCCACCCCCCCTGTGCCGCCGCGCACCCACATACACTATACATACTATTACACACCAATAATCCACAAAAACTGACAAAGTGCAACCCCTTTTGCTGACCGTTACCCCCAAAACGCAGGAAAAGGGTAAGGAATCCTAGTGGTCAAAAATTTTTTGTAAAATTTTCATTGACCCCTGATTCATTGATAAGTTAATGTGTCTTGTGGTCAAAGGCCATCGCTGGAGATGGGGGGTTGTCCTTGGCTAATTCCTTTTTCCTCCCTATTAGAGAAGAGGCAACCCCTCATGCAGACACAAGGTAACCTAATCTGGGAAGACGAACAGGGAGAAATAGACTTTGATGAGGACCGCATGGTAAAATGGTTCTCTATGGCTATAGCAAATCTATCAGCTTTCGATATACCAGATGATGAACAGGCATGGATACTGTTTCTGATGGGGGCTGAGACCGCGATTAGAGGAAATAAGGGAGAGAGTGCAGTTGGTGAGGGGGAAGCGTAATGCAAAAAACTCAAAAAGAAGTACGAACACGCAAAAAATCCAGTGCGAAGGATGCGGAGATTGGTTCAGAGCCTGTGACGACATATGGGTCTACCTCGGAACAGGTCAGGCAATCCACCACGGTGGACAGTGGGAAGATTCGTGCCGTCAACTTGTCATCGAAAAAAATAGAAGAGCCGCCGCAGAGGGTGGGGTGGTATCAGGCGAAGCTAAACGACCTGAGAGAACAGGACGAATTAATGAGGCAGAACGCCGAAAAGATGCAGACTTCTTCTTCTGATGAGTTAGTTGACCATCCGTCTCATTACAATCAGGCAGGTATAGAATGTATCGAAGCCATCCGTGCCGCGTTAGGGCCGGAAGGCTTCTCGTTTTATTGTCAGGGTAATTCCATTAAATATTTATGGCGGTTCCGCTACAAGAACGGGGTACAAGATTTAAAAAAGTGTGAGAGGTATCTCGAATGGCTGATAAAGGAGATGGATAAGTAATGCTTTATTGCACTGACTTTCGGTATGATTTAAAACGAGGTCAGGAAGCTGAAAGGTGGTTAGGGGGACTTCTTGAAGGCGATACAATAGAAGTAAAGCGAGATTTCATAGCGCACAAAACAAACAGAGTTTATGTTGAGTTTGAGTGCAATGCTAAACCTTCTGGTATCAAAACAACTGAGGCGGAGTTATGGGCCTTTGTTACGGATATATGTACAATCATTATACCAACAGAGCGTCTCAGACTTCTTGTTGAGGAAGCCATAAAGGATAAGCAATATCGTAGAGGTGGAGATGGACACCGTAGTATTGGTGCATTAATAGAGTTACATCAGCTAGTGACGAGTAAATAGGAGAATAAGATGACAATGTCCCTTGAGATAATCAAGGTTCTTAAGGAACATGCCAGNGCAANCATGAACCTTCACATGGCAAATATTGAGGTTTACTTGAGTAATCCTGCTGGCATAGGAGAACATTCAGACATACTTGAAGCAGTGCAGGGTGAGTTGGATAAAGCGGCAATACATAAAGACAGNCTTGATTTGCTTGATTGGCAGTTTGAGGAATACGAAGATTCTGGTTTGGGGAGTTAGACAAATGATGATGGACTTTAATAAGTATC